>DASXYB010000066.1:0-12417 GCA_036502745.1 Candidatus Udaeobacter sp. | reverse complement strand
GGTTTGAATTCCAAGTGCGTCGTGACCGGCGACGTCACGCAGATCGATTTGCCGGCAAATAAGCGGTCAGGCGTGCTCGAGGCCTTACAGGCATTGAAGAATGTACCGGGAATCGCGACGGTATATTTCACCGAGCGCGACGTTGTGCGGCACGAACTGGTGCGAGCGATCATCGGCGCGTATCAGGCTCACCGCGGGCCTGCGTCCGAATCTCGCAAATAACGGCAGGTATGTTCGATTTTTTCAAACACGGAAGGCTCGTCAAACGCGGTCTCGCCTCGCGCAAACGACGACGGCGGCGATCACGCAGCGAGCTGATGCGCAATGTGGAATGCTCGGCGCATGTAAAGGTATTCATCTTTGCGCTGTTTGCCGGTGGTCTGGCGTTTCTCGTGTTTAGCGGTCAGCAAGCAGAGCCGACGAAGAATTACATCATTGCGCTCCTGGTCCTTGCTACTGCCATCACGCAGCTTTGGATCAATCAGCCCAAAAGCTTCGAGCAAAACTCACGAATTCTTCTCGTCTTCGGCGTCATTCTTCTGCAACTGGCGGTAACCAAATTGCTGCTGGTCGTTTGCAACAGCGGCAATTACCGCTTCTTGAGACCACAAACGGCGGGGTTGATTACGCCATACGCTTTCGCGCCGCTCGTGCTGAGTGTGTTGCTCAACCGCCAGCATGGGCTTTACGCGGCATTTTTCGTGAGCCTGTGGAGCAGCATGCTGTTTGGCCCCATCGATGCGCCTCTTTTGATCACCAGTCTGATCAGCGGATTTACAGCTGTCTCGCTCACGCTGCAGGTGCGACGTCGGAGCCGATTGATCCGCGCCGGTTTCTTCGTTGGCCTCGCTATCTGGTTGTTGTCGCTGACGTTCGGTTTAATAGGCCCAATTAACTGGTTTTATCCCACGGCAAATGATTGGAGCCTGGTCGGAGTGCAAAGCGCCCTCGCCATTGGCAACGGCATTGTTACCGCGATGATCGTGGGCGGCGCGTTGCCGATGCTCGAGAATCTATTTGGAATCACGACCGACATTTCCTGGTTGGAAGCATCAGATCTCAATCATCCGTTGTTGCGTCGCATGACAATAGAAGCACCGGGCACGTATCACCATAGCCTTGTAGTCGCCAATCTCGCCGAAGCCGCGGCGGAAGCCGTCGGTGCGAATGCAACGCTCTGCCGTGTCTGCTCTTATTTTCATGACGTCGGCAAACTCGTAAAACCCGATTATTTCACGGAAAATATGAGCTTCGAGCGAAATCCACATGACGATCTGGCGCCGACGATGAGCGCATTGATCATCATCGCGCACGTGAAAGAGGGAGTGGATCTCGCCATCAAGCATCGGCTCAACCAGCGCATCATGGACATCATTCAGGAGCATCACGGCACATCGCTCGTTAGGTATTTTTACCAACGCGCGCTGCAGCAGCACGAAGACGCGCTGGCGGGTGGCAAGATCATGAGACTACGCGAAGACGACGTTCCTGAGGTGCACGAAGAAAGTTTTCGTTACAGCGGACCGAAACCGCAAACGAAGGAAAGCGCCATTATCAGCCTTGCCGATGCAATCGAAAGCGCTTCGCGCAGCGTGGAAAAACCCACGCCGCAAAAAATCGAAACGCTCGTACACGAGATCATCGAAGAACGCATCAGCGACCGGCAATTAGACGAATGCGATCTCACGCTCGGGGAACTGAAAACGATTGCAGACCGATTCCGGTTCACGCTTGTCTCGATGTTGCACAGCCGCATCGCCTATCCAAAATCGGGACAAAAGCACGCAGCGCCACGCGATGAAACTTTGAGACCAGACGTAATGGTCGCCACGCGAAAACCCGAAACAGCACCGCCCGTCTCAGCTGCTTGACGGGATTGGCAAACCCGGCCTCTGATAGAGACGGTCTACAGTTCCCGCGGGCGTGCACGCGGCTCGCGATCTTTTGAACCGGCGGTGCTTGGAACGGTGACGAAGGGACCGCCTTCGAGCGGCGTAACTTTGGTGAAGGCGACATCGGGCATGTCGCTCGGCAATCCTGCGAGCGGAAAATCCTTTCGCAACGGGAAGAATGGGTAGCCGTCCCACATCAAAATACGACGCAGATCGGGATGCCCGTTAAACTTGATGCCCATCATGTCGTAAATCTCGCGCTCGTGCCAGTCGGCCGTGGGCCAGATGTCTGAAAGGGTATCGAGCGCACCAACGTCTTCGGAGACTTTCAATTTCAATCGAAGGTGCACCGCATGTGGCATCGAGTACAAGTGATAAACAATTTCGAAACGCGGCTCTTCGCCAAAATTGTCGATGCTGGTGATGTCGAGCAAGTAATCGAATGGGATGTCGTCCCGGCAGAACTTCGCGATTTCGCGGAGATCGCTTGCGGCGATTGCGTACGTCGTTTCGCCGCGAAATTCAGTTATATGCTGAAGCTTTCCTTCGGACGATTTGTTCAGCGACTCGATTGCTTCCTGGCTGGTCATCTGCTTATGACGTTGTAGGGCAGGCGCTCCGCCTGCCGGGACCGTGAGATGAGACAAGCGACGCGCTTGCCCTACAATTCGAATCTGGAGAACATGCAATCATGTGAGCGCTTCCTCGAGTTTTTCTGCCAGTTGCGGCGCCTGATCTCTGAAGGCGTGTTCCCCCGAAATTTTTTCCTGTAATTTCATCAGGCCGGCGAGCAATGCTTCCGGACGCGGCGGACAGCCAGAGATGTAAACGTCCACCGGCAAGAGCTGATCGATGCCCTGCAGCACTGCGTAGGAGCGATACATTCCGCCGGTGGATGCGCACGCGCCCATGGCGATCACCCATTTTGGTTCTGGCATTTGCTCATAAATTCTTTTCACAGCCAGCGCCATTTTGTACGTGACGGTGCCGGCTACGATCATTACGTCACATTGACGCGGCGAGAAGCGCATCACTTCCGCGCCGAACCGCGAAATATCGAACCGTGATGCAGCTGTGGCCATCAGCTCAATGGCACAACAGGCCAACCCCATCGGCATCGGCCAAAGCGAATTCTTCCTGACCCAATTCAACGCCGCATCGAAACGGGTGAAAATTACGTTCCCTTCGATCTTGGAATCGTAGGCCGTTGCCTGTGTCTCTGCCATACCGGACGGTAAAATACCAGTTTAGACACGCAACTCTTGTTGTGAGTCTTGATTCTTTGTCGCTTGATCGATCCTGATTGCGGCCTCCCGCGCTCAATAGTATAGAAGCGCTCTTCAAATGAATATAGACCCTGCAAAATCTCACGGTCATCTTGTTGCTCCGCATGGCGGCGAACTGGTGGACCTTAAACTCGACGACGAAAACGGCGCTGTACTCAAGGCGCACTCCAAGGATTTTCCCTCCTGGGATCTGACCAGCCGGCAGATTCGCGATCTCGAGCTTCTGCTGAGCGGAGGCTTCTCGCCACTGCGCGGTTTTATGAATCGCGACGATTACGAGCGCGTCTGCGATGAGATGAGATTGAGCAATGGGTTGGTCTGGCCAATTCCGATTACGCTCGATGTACCGGAGGCGTTCGCGAAATCGTTGAAACCTGGGAGCAGCAAAATCGCCCTGCGAGACTCGGAGGGTGTGATGCTTGCCGTATTATATGTGGAAGATGTATGGCAGCCGGACCGCGAGGCCGAAGCGCAGGATGTTTTTGGAACCACTAGTACACTGCATCCCGGTGTCGACTATCTTCTGAACAAGGGACACGGCTGGTACGTGGGTGGACGCGTGGAAGCTTTGCAACTGCCGACGCATTACGATTTCCGTACTCTTCGGCTTACACCATCGGAGCTGCGCGCCGAGTTCGTCCAGCTGGGGTGGCGCAAGATCGTCGCCTTCCAGACGCGTAATCCGATGCATCGCGCGCACGTCGAATTGACTTTTCGCGCAGCGAGCCAGGTCGAAGCAAGCCTTCTGATTCATCCATCCGTAGGTATGACACGTCCCGGCGATGTGGATTACTTCACGCGAGTGCGTTGTTATCAGTTGCTTGTGTCCAAATATCCGCGCGGCACCGCCAAGCTCGCTTTATTGCCATTGGCGATGCGGATGGGCGGACCGCGCGAAGCGCTCTGGCACGCGATCATTCGAAAAAATCACGGCTGCTCGCATTTTATCGTCGGCCGCGATCATGCGGGGCCAGGGAACGACGCCGATGGCAAACCATTTTACGGACCATACGAAGCACAGGAGTTGTTCCGCAAACATGAAGCGGAGATCGGCGTCGAAATGGTGCCGTTCCAAATGATGGTCTATGTGGAAGACCGGGATAAATATTTCCCAGAAGACGAAGTCCCACCCGGGTCGCGCGTGCTGAATCTCTCGGGCACGCAATTGCGGCGACGCTTGAACGACGGCCGGGAGATTCCAGCCTGGTTCACCTTCCCGGAAATTTCGCAAGAGCTGCGGCGTACCTTCGCACCGCGGCACAAACAAGGGCTAACGGTGTTTTTTACCGGTCTCTCCGGTGCGGGTAAATCGACGATCGCCAACGTACTCATGATTAAGCTGCTCGAGATGGGTGGCCGGCCGGTAACGCTCCTCGATGGGGATCTCGTTCGGAAACATCTCTCTTCGGAACTTGGTTTTTCGAAGGAACATCGCGATACAAACATTCGTCGTATTGGCTACGTTGCCTCCGAAATCACCAAGAACGGCGGCATCGCGATTTGCGCACCGATTGCGCCGTACGATTCCACGCGCAAGGACGTGCGGGCGATGATTGAGCCATTTGGCTGCTTCATCCTGGTGCACCTTTCCACACCAGTAGAAGTTTGCGAGCAGCGCGACCGAAAAGGACTGTATGCGAAAGCCCGTGCCGGAATCTTAAAGGAATTTACCGGAATATCCGATCCCTATGAAGAGCCGACCGACGCCGAAGTGACTGTGGACACAGGAGAGCTGTCGCCGGAGGAGGCGGCTCAAGAAATCATTTTGCATTTGGAACGCGAAGGCTTCGTTGGAATCAACGGCAGCGCGTCCGATTCCTTATCTACGTAATTGGAGACGTGTTGATTGCGCCGCCTTCACAGCGCGTGCCATCTTGCCTAACGAACAGCTTTACGATCTTGCGATTCGCGCCGCCGAGATGAACGATGCGGCTGCGCTCGCCCACCTAGTTTGCGAGCTCGGGTATGCGACGACGGAATCGGAGATGCAGATGCGCCTGGAGCGGATCGTCGCCGATGAGCGCTATCGCACATTTGCGGCGGTTGTTGACGGCAAAGTGTGCGGGATGATCGGCACACTGACTGATCCAAGCATCGAGCATAACGATCTCTCCGGGCGAATTGCTGCCCTGGTGATATTGAGGACGATGCGCCGCCGCGGAATTGGTCGCGCGTTGATTGCAATTGCAGAGAAGGATTTCATCGAAAGAGGAGTGAGGCGTGTCGCTTTGAACACAAAGCTTTCCCGAGAAGATGCTCACACGTTTTACGAATCGCTTGATTGCGAGCGAAACGGATGGCGATTTGTGAAGCAACTTTCGGTGCGCGAGTGATCGGACCCGACATGGCGAGGTTGAGCGTTCTTGCCATCACAGCAGTTGCAGTCATTGCAATTTCAAAGGCGCGGGGTGTCGATGCTTCAAATAATGCAGCGGAAACCGAAAGAGTGACGGTTACGGGGGAAGCAAACGGTTCACTTACTTCGGTGTCACCCGAGGAATCGGCAGAGCAGAAGAACGAGGTTCCTGGCGCGTTCACGGTCAAAACGGCCGATGACATGAAACTCGGTCGCGCGTCAAACTTCGAAGATTTGCTGCAACGCATTCCGGGCGTTTTCCTTCAATCAGAAAACGGCGCCGAGGTTTCCAAGATTTCAATTCGAGGTTCAGGAATCACGTCTGAAGATGAGCCGCTGGGAGTAATGTTTTTGCTCGACGGCCTGAACTTCAACCAGGCGGATGGCGAAACCATTCTTGAGGATTTTGATGTTGCCTCCCTCAGTTATGCAGAAGTGCTTCGGGGCGCCAATGCATTTAAATATGGTGCCTTGACGCTTGGTGGGGCAATCAATCTCGTGCCGTTTACAGGATACAATGCGGCGCCATTTCAAGTCCGGCTTGAAGGTGGAAGTTATGGCTTCTTCCGTGGCGACATGACCGGCGGCTTGGTGCAAGGAAATTTCGATGAATTTGGCGCCATTGGTTTCCGAGAACGGGATGGGTTTCGCGGGCACAGCCGTGAGGACACACAAATTCTTTTTGCTAATGTCGGTTACAAGTTCAGCGAACAGGCGGAGAATCGATTCTATCTGACGCTAGATCGTACTGATCGGAATCTCCCTGGCGGCTTGACCAAGTCAGAAATGGAAGATGACCCGTCGCAGGCTAACCCACTCGCGATAGCACAGAATTGGAATAAGGAGTGGTCGTACGCTCGTTTGGCGGACAAGCTGAGCATTCGAACTGACGAGATTCAGTTTGACGCCGGCGCGTTCTGGTTCCATCGCGATCTTGAGAACCGTGGATTCTTTTCGCCCGATTTCCGGCAAGGGATCGAAATGTTTTATTCGGACAATCTCGGCGGGTTGTTCGATTTCGTTAGCCGTCGCGAACTCTTTGGCCGGCGAAATATCTTCACAATCGGTCTGAGTCCACAGTTCGAAGACGAGCATTCCCAAAATTACGAGAATCTCTTCGGACATACCGGCGCAACGACTGCACGCGACGAAGGAATTTCTGTAAACGTTCCAGTCTACCTTGAGGACCAGTTCTACGTCGCCCCTCAGTTATCGATCGTCGCTGCAGCGCAGGCGATGTTTGCGGAGCGGCATTTTATTGATGAGTTCTTGAGCGACGCGGACGGAAATCAATCCAACGAGCAAAACCTTTGGGGATTCAATCCCAAGCTAGGCGCGATTTATGAAATCAATCGGCAGACGCAGGCATTCATGAATTTCAGTCGCAGTTGGCAGCCGCCTTCCTTGGACAACCTGGTCGAGTTTACTGAAGGTCCGAATTCCAGTGTTGTGTACACACCTCTTCAACCGCAACACGCGTGGACCATCGAGATCGGAACTCGCGGAGAGTATTCTCGGGTTCAATGGGAGCTGTCGTTTTATTGCTCCTGGCTGCGTAATGAGTTGCTCGAACTTAATGATCGGTTCGGGAATGATATCGGAACCACAAACGTCCAGCGATCCATTCACCAAGGAATTGAGGCGAGCGTGGAAATAGAATTGCTTCGGGAAATCTTCACGCCAAAGCAAGGGGCTTTCTCCGGCGACCGTTTTTCGTTCGATCAAAGCTATACGCTGAACGATTTTCATTTCGATGGGGATCCCGTCTACGGCGACAATCGCATCGCGGGAATTCCCATTCACGTTTATGAAGCGCAATTGCTTTACGAAAGCCCGTCTGGTTTTTATGCGGGTCCAAATCTCCAATGCAACCTCTCGCGTTATCCGGTTGATGAGGCGAACTCGCTCTTTGCGGATAGTTATGTGCTGCTTGGTTTCCGTGCGGGATTTCGACGAAGCAACGGATTCTCAGTCTTTATCGATTGCAGGAACCTGACAAATCAGCGCTATGCGTCCGCTATCGATGTGATCGCCGACGCGAGCACGGAACCGAATCCTGAGATTTTTCATCCCGGCGACGGTCGCTCCGTCTACGGTGGAGTTTCCTGGACTTGGTGAATCTCTCCGGTCCGGCTCCTCAGGAAATCCAAATCGTCTTCGTATTTGTGAACTCGCGAACTCCTGCGGCGCCGAGTTCGCGGCCGAAGCCCGAACGTTTCACACCGCCGAACGGCAAACGCGGATCCGACGCGACCATCGCGTTGATAAAAACCATTCCGCTGTCTAACTCCGATGCGAAAAGTTTTTGTTCCTTGCGATCTTTGGTCCACGCGCTCGAACCCAGACCGAATCTGGTATCGTTCGCGAGTTCGACGGCCGCGTCGGAATTGCTCACGCGGAAAAAAGCTGCAACCGGGCCGAAAATTTCTTCGCGGTAGGCCGGCGACTCTTTCGGCACATCAACGAGAACCGTAGGCTCGTAGAAAAATCCCGGACCGAGAATACGGTTGCCACCCGTTAATAATCTTGCGCCTTGGGCCATGGTTTTCTGCACTTGATCGTCGACGCCTTGCAGGATTTGTTCCGTCGCAAGTGGGCCGAGTTGAGTCTCCGGATCCCTTGGGTCACCGACCTTTAGTGCGCGCATTCGCTCAACGAATTGTTCAAGAAACCGCTCATAAATTTCGTCCGCGATAATGAAACGCTTCGCTGCGATGCAGGACTGACCGGTGTTAATCGTGCGCGCTTTCACAGCGGTGCTCAACGCCGATTCGAAGTCTGCGCTTGGCATTACGATGAATGCATCGCTGCCGCCCAACTCTAGCACACTCTTCTTGATCTCACGCGCGGCAGCGCTGGCGACGGCGGCGCCCGCTTTTTCGCTGCCTGTAACGGTTACGGCCTTCACGCGAGCGTCGACGATTAGTTTTTCGACCTGCTCCGGTTCGATCAATAGCGTTTGGAAAACGCCGTCTTCAAATCCGGTGCGGCAAAAGATTTGTTCAATGGCGAGCGCGCACTGCGACACATTCGATGCGTGCTTAAGCAAGCCGACGTTGCCGGCTATTAGCGCAGGCGCAGCAAATCGAAACACCTGCCAAAAAGGAAAATTCCACGGCATCACTGCGAGCACAGGTCCGAGCGGTTGATATTCGACGTAACTTTCAGCAGCATCGGTTTGCGCCGGTTCCTCTTCGAGAAATCGCGCACCGTTCTCTGCGTAAAACCTGCAACCGCGCGCGCATTTCTCAATCTCTGCGACTGAATCGCGGAACAATTTTCCCATCTCCACCGTGATGATCTGGGCGAATGTTTGCGTTTCCTCGAAGAGCAGTTCCGATACTGCGTATAACAACTCCGCGCGCTCGGTTAACGTGGTGCGGCGGTAGCTCTTGAATGCTTTGTCCGCGCGGCTCAATCGTTTCTCAATTTCCGTATTGTCGAACGCCGAGAACTCCTTGAGATGTTCGCCTGTTGCGGGATTGATGGACGCGATCGCCATTGGCTATCTTACATCGCTTTTTACAATCGATGAAACTGGTGGGGACGGATCTCCGAGCCGTCCGCCGTCGGCGCGCCCAGCGGTCGCGCCCTACCATTTCATCTAGATTCGCAGCCCTTTCGGAATTAAAACGCGGTCGAGCAAGTCAAAGCACCATTGAACGAGAAGCGCGAGCACAGCAGCGGGAATGGCACCCTCTAGAATAGTCACGTGATCGTTCAAGTTTAAGCCGCTTATGATGGGTTCGCCTAAACCGCCAGCGCCGATCAATGCGGCAAGTGTGGCAGTTCCAATGTTAATCACGGCGCTGGTTTTGATTCCGGAGAGGATAGATCGCGATGCCATTGGCAGATAAATTTCCCAAAGGCGCGCCATCGGGCTGAGTCCCAACGCCACAGCGGATTCGCGCAACGATCGTGGAATGTCCTGCAAACCGGTTGCTGTGTTGCGCACGATCGGTAACAAACCATACAAGAAAAGCGCAGTGATCGCAGTGCGAATGCTGATTCCAAAAAAAGGCAGGGGAACAAGTAAAGCGAGTAGCGCGAGCGAGGGAATTGTTTGCACAACGCTGGCGAAACCGAGAATAACATGACCAACAGCGCCTCCGCGGCTCGCGACAATGCCAAGGGGAATCCCGACCATGATTGCAAGCAGCAACGAAAATCCGGCCAACTCGAGATGGCGAAGTGTCCAGCGCACCAGCTCGTGTGGAAAAGAATTCCCAAGGTAGTGTCCCGAGAGTCGCGACGCTGAGGCCGCTCCCGGATTGAAATATAAGTCTGCCGCTCTTGCGTAATTCTTTGTCTGCTCAGCTTCCGCGTTCAGACGAATCATTCGCGTCTGATCCAGAGTGCCTTGCAGGCGCCGCAATGCTGCGATCGCATCTGCGCGCGTGGACGATCGGAACAAGAAGACGGCCTCATATTTTGGAAAGAACTGAAGATCATCTTCGAGAATGAACAGATCATTTTGCTCTATTTTTGCATCTGTGGAGTAGGCGTCCTTTACAGCAATCGATCCGTTCGCAAGCGCGCTGTAACCAAGGGCGTGATCGATGCCGTTGATATCTTGCTGTGGCAGGGCATAACGCTGACGTAATGGCCGCCAGCCATCCTGCCGCTCAAGAAATTCATGTGTGAGGCCGAATTTAAGCTCCGGATATCTTTGTAGATCGCTGATTGTCCGAATCCCAAGCCGTTGCGCTTCGCTGCGTCGCATTACCAGAGCGTACGTATTATTGAAGCCGAGCGGAGCCGTGATGCCCACACCATCTTTTTCGAGCGAATTTCGAATTTGATCCAACGATAGGGTGGAATCGCTTTTCAAAATCTCTGTTGCAATTGTTCCCGTGTATTCCGGATAAGCGTCGATTTGTCCGCCGCGCAGCGCTTCCCACAGAATAATTGTTCCACCCATACCCTGCCGGTGTTCCGCTGGAATTCCTGCGTCGGTAAGGGTGCGTTTCGCGATTTCGCCGAGCACATAAGATTCCGTGAATTTTTTGGAACCGATGACTACATCGGCAGCAGAGGAAGAATTAATCAGGAAAGCAGGAACGCAGGAAACGATCAGGAGAAAATTTGAAGCCCATGAGATCAGAAAAAAACGACTTCTTAAATGCTCGCTGCTGGATTCGTGGCTTCCAGATTCAAACCTTTGCTGTTTTCCGGCTCTGCTGATTCGATTCATAAACTCGCGATGCTGCGCTGCGCGTTGATGAATTCAGACACGAAAGGGTCGGCCGGTCTCTCGCGTAAATCGCTAATGGTGCCTTTTTGAATGATTCGGCCTTCATTCATGAGGACGATCTCGTCGGCAAAATAAATCGCTTCCGCCAAATCGTGAGTAACGAAAACCACCGTTTGTCCAAGATGAGTGAAAATTTCCTTAAGATCCTTTTGCAATGATGCGCGCACCAGCGGGTCGAGCGCGCCGAGCGGCTCATCCAGCAATAACAACTCTGGCGAAAGCATTAATGCACGCATCAAACTGACGCGCTGACGCTGGCCACCGGAAAGTTCCCCCGGATAACGCGGAAGCAGGTTTTCTGAAAATCTTGTCAGCTCGGACAATTCCCGGAGCCGGTTGTGCGTTTCTCCTTCAGATTTTCCAATGTGGTGAGCCATCAAAAGAACATTGGCGCGGGCAGTCAGATGAGGAAACAAGCCGCCCTCCTGAATTACATAACCAATTCGGCGCCGCAAATTGTTGATGTTATCACGCGTAACCGGTTCGCGATCGAATTCGATTGAGCCGGAATCCGGCTCGATTAAGCGAATGATTATTCGCAGCAAAGTGGATTTACCGCAGCCGCTTGGTCCGATGAGCACCATGGTTTTGCCCGATTCAATTGAAAGGTTCGTCGGGTAAAGTGCGATTGCGTCGCCGTAGCGCTTGCTAACATTCGCGAGCTTAACGAGACCGCTCATTTAGAAATCCGCCAAGGTAGGGGCGTTCAACCGAACCGCCCTGCGCGATTTATGCCCGGACAGCCGATTGGGTCAATCGCCCCTATCGACAGCTGTCACAAAGTAGAAAACGCCAAACAATCCCGACGCGTCGGTCCACATGTGGACAAAATTGAATCCGGCCTTGGCAGCAAACGCCGCAAACTCGTCTGGCGTATATTTATAAGAATACTCGGTGATGATTTTTTCCGCGCGACGGAAATGGAACATGTGTTCGTTGAAATGCACGAACTGGTCGATTTCACTGATGAGATGCATTTCGATCCTGCCGGCGTTGGAGTTGTAGATTGCGCGGTGTTGCCATTGATCCAGATCGAAATCTGCGCCCAATTCGCGGTTAATTCGTTGCAGCAAATTTAAATTGAATTGTGCAGTCACGCCGGCGCTGTCGTTGTAAGCCGCTTCCAGCACCTCCCGATTCTTCTTCAAATCGACGCCGATGAGCAGTCCCCCGCCTCCCCGACAGACATTGGCAATGCGAGACAAAAATTGCACAGCTTCATCCGGCTCAAAGTTGCCAATGGTCGATCCCGGGAAATACACAGTGTTTCGCGCAGGCTCGCGACGGGGCAAAGGCAACACCACAGGTTGCAGGTAGTCGGCGCATACCGGCAGAATTTCCAAATCCCGAAAAATTTTCCGGAAGAGAGCAGTCGATTCGCTCAGTTGTTTTTCCGAGATATCGACCGGGATATAAACGGCAGGATTCTCAAGCGCCCCGATCAAAATCCGGGTTTTCGTGCCGGCACCGGTGCCGAGTCCGATTAGTTCGACGTTGGGTCCAAGTTGCGACGCAATATCGGCGCGACATCGATCCAGAATATCAATCTCGGTGCGGGTTACGTAATATTCAGGCAGCTCACAGATTTTTTGAAACAACGCTGCGCCGCGATCGTCATAGAAATATTTG
>DASXYB010000065.1:0-1667 GCA_036502745.1 Candidatus Udaeobacter sp. | reverse complement strand
CGAACCGAGCCGGTTCCAGACCGAACCCAGTTCGAGGCCAATTGCGCCGGCGCCGATCACGACCAGTTTCTTTGGAGGCTCGGTGAACTCCAGCGCTTCGGTGCTGCTAACGATTGTTTTGCCGTCAAATTTCGCGAACGGTAATTCCACCGACGCACTGCCCGTGGCTATGACGATGTTTTTCGTCTCGATCTCTTGCGTCTCGCCGCTGGAGGATTTGATCGAAACCTTTCCCGGCGCGCTGATTGAGCCAAGGCCTTCGAAAACCGTCACCTTGTTCGTCTTCATCAGTGAGCGCACACCGCTGTTGAATGTCTTTACAACCTTGTTCTTGCGTTCCTGCATCTTTGCGATATCGGCGCGCGCCCCATCGATCACGATGCCGTGCTTCGCCGCCTCGTTTTTGACGAACATGAGATGATCGCTCGAGGTAAGAAGCGCTTTGCTCGGGATGCAGCCCACGTTCAAGCAGGTGCCGCCCAATTCTTTGCATTTCTCGACAAGGGCGGTCTTCAACCCAAGCTGGCCGGAGCGAATGGCAGCAACATAGCCCCCCGGTCCGGAGCCGATGATAACAACATCAAATTTTTCCATATCTTTTTCTGTCATTCAGCATTCGCGAAAAGAACTGCACACGCAACTGCGCTCAGCGCTTCTCATTAACGCCGTGGCTTCAGCCCGGCGTATGCGCGGGCGAAAAGCGACTGAGCTGTTTCAACAGCTTTTCGCGCTTCTGTTTGGGGAAAGCCGTTAAAACGGCTCATTCATTCCGCGACCAGCAGCACCTGGCTAAAGCCAGGTGTTAATCAAACTGCAGCGGTGACAGGCTTGTTCCAAAAATCCAACGGAAGTTTTTTCGGATCCTCGATGCACTCCTTCACTTTAATGAGGAACGTCACTGCTTCTTTGCCGTCGATCGCGCGGTGATCGTAGCTGAGCGCGAGATACATCATCGGGCGGACCTCCACTTTCCCGTCCATTGCCATTGGGCGTGGCATGATTTTGTGCATCCCGAGAATGCCGCTCTGCGGAGGATTCAAGATCGGCGTGGCGAAGAGCGAGCCGTAAACGCCACCATTCGTAATGGTGAAAGTGCCGCCCTGGAGATCTTCAAGCTTCAATTTTCCGTCACGCGCCCTTCCGGCGTAATCGGCGATGTCGCGCTCCAAATCCGCAAAGCTTTTCTTATCCGCGTTGCGCACTACCGGCACCACAAGTCCGCGTTCCGTTCCAACGGCCACCCCAATGTCGTAGAAGTTATTTTGAATGAAATCATCACCGTCGATACGACCGTTGACGACGGGCACAGCTTTGAGCGCTTCCACGGCCGACTTCACAAAGAACGACATCAATCCAAGTTTGATACCGTATTTTTTTGTGAACTCATCTTGCTTGCTCCGGCGCAATTCCTGCACCGCGCTCATGTCGCATTCGTTGAATGTGGTGAGAATCGCGGCGGTGTGCTGCGCCATCACCAGTTGCTGAGCAATCTTGCGCCGCAGCGGCGACATCTTTTTCCGAGTGAAGCGACCATCGGCGGACGCTTCACTTGCTGTAGGGGACGGCGCTGCCGTCCCGCGGAAGCTATCAGCTTCCCCTACAGATTCGCGGTTCTGTGCCGCTGCCAGTACGTCGGCCTTGGTCAAACGGCCGGCCACTCCGGTGCC
>DASXYB010000064.1:0-4663 GCA_036502745.1 Candidatus Udaeobacter sp. | reverse complement strand
GTCATGGGGCTTACGACGTATGGACGACCGGCAAACGCAATGATGCCGATACGATCATTTGGACGAGCTTCGATGAATTTTCGCGTGACTTCCCGAATCGCATCCACGCGTGTCGCTTCCTGACCCCCGATCGTGAAATCTTTCGTCAGCATCGAACCAGAAACGTCCAGCACGAGCATGATGTCGATGCCGCTCGCCTCTATCTGCGTGAGGCTCTTGCCGAGTTGCGGCCGCGCGAGAGCCACCACGAAGAAAGCCAGCGCTACAAAAAGCAGCGCCCGCAGGATTTTGCCGACTCGCGCAGCGCTCTTTTTTCCGATCGCTTGCAGACTGGCTGTAGACGAATACGTCAGCGCAGCAGCAGGCCCGCTTTTGCCGCGCAACCATGCAAGCAACGGTATCGCCAGCAATAAGAGCAGCAGCCACGGGCGTGCAAACGTCAACGCGCTATTCCCCTGAAACCAATCAAATGAGTTTGTCATGTCGGCGGAGTCGAGACATCGGCGGTTAAACAGCCGCGAGTTGCCCGCCTTTCACAAAGCGGATTGCCTCTTCCAGCAACAGTTGGCTGTCTGACGTTGTGGCTTCGTACTTGGCGAACTTAATTAGATCGCAGCGGTTCAAAAAATCTTCGAGCAGTGATTTGTCATCTGCGGAAAACGATGGGGCCTTCGCGGCTGCGGTGAGAAATTCGATGGATGTTTGTCGCGTTGCCGGAACGCCGTATTGCTGGGTCACGTAACGCCTGAGAATGTCGGACACACGAATGCTGAATTGATATGGGCTCATTCGCTCAATTTCGTCGTAAATTTGTTCGAGTTCTTCGAGCGCGATTTCGCGCGGCGCCTTGGGCGGCAATCCTGGTTTCCGCCGCTTCACAAACCACCACACAACCAGACCGAGCGCGGACAGGACGACAAATGCGATTACAAAAACAAGCCATGGAGGAATCAGCGAATAATCTACCGGAGGCGCGATGTCGTGGAACTCGTCAGCAATCACGAGCAGTAATGTCTTTGTAAAAAACGGATTCATTTCATTACTCCAGCAGTGCGATACTCCGACACTCCCTATCGAACGCCGATGCGGCGTTCGCGTTGTTTAAAAAACGAGCGCAGCGCAGGAAGATAATCTCTGCCGGTTTGCAGCGTAATTGTATCAATATTGTTCCGGCGGAGCGTGCGCGAAAGCTCCGTTTCGAATCCAGTGACAAGATCTGTAAAAAGAGTTCGCGTCTTTCGATCTGCCGTATTGATCTCGATCTGTTCGCCCGTTTCGGCGTCCTCCAACGTAATGATGCCGACGTTTGGCAACGATCGTTCGCGTTCGTCCCGGATCTGAATCGCTATGAAATCGTGCCGCCGTCCGCTCACCGCGAGCGCGCGCGAGAAATCGGGCGCTTGAAAATCCGAGATGAAAAATACAACCGAACGGCGAGTCACAATTTTGTTGAGGTAATCGAGTGCCAGTCCGGGTTCGGTGCCACGTCCCTGTGGCTCAAAAAACAGAATTTCTCGGATGATGCGTAGCGTATGAGAGCGCCCCTTCTTCGGCGGAATGAAAAGCTCCACGCGGTCGGTGAACAACAGCAGGCCCACCTTATCGTTGTTTCGAATCGCGCTGAACGCGAGAAGACAGGCCACTTCGGCCGCGAGCTCACGTTTCGATTGCGTCGTGCTGCCAAAATTCCCTGACGCGCTGACATCGACGACGAGCATCACAGTAAGCTCGCGTTCTTCGGTGAATTTTTTCACGAAGGCGCTGCCCATCCGCGCGGTGACGTTCCAATCGATGGCGCGAATTTCGTCGCCCGGCTGATACTCGCGCACGTCCTCAAAGTTCATTCCCCGTCCTTTGAAAACGCTATGGTAATTGCCGGCGAACGCAGTTTCGACCAAACCACGAGTTTTGATCTCCAATGCGCGAATCTTTTTTAAGATTTCGGTCGTAGTTTTCGCGCGCTCGTCATCGCGAGCGGAGCCGGCGGATGCAGGACGAGTGGAGAGAGGGGACGGCATCACGGCACTGGCAATCCGGCAAAAATTCGCTCGATGATGGTCTCACTCGTCACCGCTTCGGCCTCAGCTTCGTAGCTGACGATGATGCGATGGCGCAACACGTCGGGGCCAATACTCTTCACATCCTGTGGCGTAACATATCCGCGCCCGTTCAGGAACGCATGGGCGCGCGCTCCGAGTGCAAGGTAAATGGTGGCGCGCGGCGATGCGCCATAGCGAATCAGTCCTTCGAGACGCAGATTGTAGGCGGCTGGTTCGCGTGTCGCCCAGACGACGTCCACGATGTAATCTTTCACGCGGTCATCGATGTAGATGTTGTTAACGAGCTCGCGAGCAGCGATGATTTGTTTCGGCTCCACGACAGGATCCACGCGCAAATCCGGCGCCGAAGTCGCCATCAGATCGAGGATGCTTCGTTCCTCGCGTTTTTCCGGATAGCTAATATTCAACTTGAACATGAAACGATCGAGTTGCGCCTCAGGCAGTTGGTACGTGCCTTCCTGTTCGATTGGGTTTTGAGTGGCCAGAACCAGGAACGGATCAGGTAATGGATATGTTTTCTCGCCGATGGTGACCTGCCGTTCCTGCATCGCTTCCAACAACGCGCTCTGAACTTTAGCGGGCGCGCGGTTGATTTCGTCAGCTAGAATTAAATTCGAAAAGATTGGTCCAAGCTTGGTGGTGAATTCGCCGCTCCGCGGATTGTAAATAAGCGTTCCGATCAAATCTGCGGGCAATAAGTCAGGTGTGAATTGCAGCCGCTGAAAACCGGTCTGTATGCCTGCGGCCATTGTTTTAACAGTAAGAGTCTTAGCCAACCCGGGAACGCCTTCGAGCAGCAGGTGGCCGTTGGCCAGCAGCCCCAGCAAAAGACGATCTACCAAGTACTTCTGCCCGACCACAACATGCCCGACCTGTTGCCGGAGCACTGGCATCCACTGGCCCAGTTCTCGTACTTCCTGCGTAATTTCCTGAGTCGATTTCATACGGTCTGCTCAGACAAGTTTGGCAGCGAGAATGTTCGATCAAAAACCTCGCGCATGCTGCTGACGATCGGCCTTCGGTGCGCTGCCAAAAACATGGTAAAAGTGAACTCATAAATGTCAGTCCTGAAGCCGTGGCACCGAGTGACTCTTATTGTGGTACTTGCCGGCCTGGCAGCCGCGCTCCTGGCGTGGATCGCCCGTAATGATCCTGCCATTAATTATTTGCCCCGTCATCGAGACGCGGAGTGGATTCTCTTTCCGAGTGCGATTGATGCGCGCGCACACGGCAGCGCCAGCCTCGATGTAACATTCCGGCGCGAATTTGTTTTGCCGCACAAATCTGCGGCGGCGCCTTTGCGCCTTCGCGCGCTTCGTCGCGCTGAAGTGAAAGTAAACGGCGTTTCAATTCAGCTTCCGCAAAGCCATAATTGGAAGAATGTTTCAGAGGTCAACATCGCGGACCAGTTGCATGAGGGCGCCAATGTCGTGGAGGTGCGCGTATTTAATCAAAATGGACCTCCAGTGCTCTGGCTCGTTTTGACCAGCGACCAACTGAACGAGCGCACGGATGAAAAGTGGGAAGCCTCGTTTGCGGGTTCGTCATGGAGGCATGCCGTGCTCGCTTCCGCAGCAAAGACACCCAGGCCCGGTAATCCCATCGCGGATGGCGAAAGTACTTTGGATGCAGCAAAAAAGATCTGGCCGCTCTGGATATTGCTGATCGGCCTTGCCTGTGGATGCGTCATTCTCTGGCGCGCCGGCTCAAAGCAATTCGAGTCACAGTCCCTGGAACGACTCATCCTCCTTCTGATTTCCGCCATCTGGTTATTTTTGTTTTGGAATAACACGCGGCTTCTACCATTCCACGTCGGTTTCGATTCGAGGGAACATCTCAAATACATCGATTACATCCAGCAACATTGGTCGCTTCCATCGCCGACTGAAGGCTTCGAGATGTATCATCCGCCTCTCTACTTTTTTATTGCCGCCTCCATCCTTTCATTTTGTAAGCTCTCGATCGCTGATCCAGCCTCCGTTGCCGTTTTGCGTGCGCTCGGTGTAGTCTTCGGCATCGCGCAGTGCGTTCTGGTGTTCTTAACCTTGCGCCTCTTGCTTCCGATCAGAACGGCTCTGGTCGGCCTCATGCTGGCAGCTTTCTTACCGATGCATCTGTATCTGATGCATTATGTAACGAACGAACTTCTCACCGCCACGCTCGCGACCTTGACCCTCTATCTCTGCTTGCGCCTGCTCAAGAACGAAACGCCACGCGCCGCACAATTTGTCTTCGTAGGGTTGGCACTGGGCGCGACGATGCTGACGAAGTCGACCGGGATCCTCTTATTTCCGGTAGTAATCACTGCGGTCGGTATGAGGCGTAGAGACACGAGACCGCCGTTTGCAATCGTGTTGCGCAATCTAGGTCTGCTCATCGCCACGTGTCTCGCGGTGTGCGGCTGGTATTACGTGCATATATGGCTGAAGTTTGGAACTCCTTTGCTCGGCAATTGGGACGTTATAAGCGGATTCACCTGGTGGCAGGATCCCGCCTATCACACAGCAGCCGATTACCTCCGCTTCGGACGTTCGTTAATAACTCCACTATTCAGCGGGTTTGCCGGAGTTGCGGACGGGATTTATTCAACTTTGTGGGGCGAC
>DASXYB010000063.1:0-2634 GCA_036502745.1 Candidatus Udaeobacter sp. | reverse complement strand
GCCGCTGGTGTAGCGGCCATTACCGTCCTTGAGCTTTGAGATTGCTTCCGCTGGAGCTACTGACGATTGATCCGGGTGCGCCGGATCGGCAGCGCGGCCGAGATGGTTTCCCATCATCAAAGTGAACACGACGAATGAAGAGGCGAAAAGCAGCTTTTTCATGTCGCCATGATATGCGCACCAGCGTCATCAAAGCAACTCGAAGTCGCGCCTCAGGTATCAGCATTCGTCACGGAATGGTTTCCGTTGCTGAAAAAAGCGCCACATGTTTCTCGCGTTCTTGTTTTTCCTTCGGCGCCACTGACAACTCGCTCAACGCGTGGCTTCCACGCGGATAACTTGATCGGAGTCTGTCAAGCCTTCCTCATAATCGCCTTTCAGCATATAGGTGCTACCACGCAGCACGTAGGCTCGGGAAAAAGTAGGCTGAAGCCGAATTGCTTCGTGCAAATCTCTGATTGAGCTTTCGATGTCGGCTTTTCTGTAGAGTAGCCGAGCAATCGTAGTTCTGATGACGTAGGACTAATTGTAAACCATGATTGCTAGTCGGATCGTGGCGTCGTACCGATTCCGAAACATTGCGTCCTTACAAGACATTGATTAAGCAGGCCGCGAATTGTGTTCGAAGCGCACGGAGCAATTCTAGCTCGTCGTTGTGAGCAGCGAAACATTCCTCGACTTCGCTCGGAACGACATCAGACCATCACACGTCGTAATACATCGCGAACTCATATGGATGCGGTCTCAAACGTAGCGCGTCGTATTCTTTTTGTTTCATGTCCACCCAGTTGGCGATGAAGTTCTCGTTGAAGACATCGCCGCGGAGAAGGAACGAGTGATCGGCTTGGAGTGCTTCTATCGCACCGCGGAGTGAATCGGGGACGCTGGCTACTTGAGCCAGTTCTTCGGGCGGTAACTCATAAAGATTTTTGTCCAGCGGATCGCCAGGATCCAAACGGTTTTGGATTCCGTCGAGTCCCGCAAGAAGCATCGCCGAAAACGCCAGATATGGATTTGCAGCGGCATCGGGAGTGCGGAACTCTATGCGCTTTGCTTTCGGGCTCGGTGAGTAGGTTGGAATTCGAATTGCGGCGGAGCGATTGCGGGCAGAGTAGGCGAGATTCACCGGCGCTTCGAACCCAGGCACGAGCCGTTTGTAGCTGTTAGTGGTGGGATTCGTTAGGCACGTTAGTGCTGGCGCGTGTTTTAAGATTCCGCCAATGAAAAACAAGGCGAGATCGCTGAGCCCTGCGTAACCATTCCCGGCGAAGAGGGGTTTTTCGTCTTTCCAAAGCGAAATGTGCGTATGCATGCCGCTGCCGTTGTCACCAAAGATTGGTTTCGGCATGAATGTCACTGTTCTATTGTGCCGCTTGCCGACATTTCGCAGGATGTATTTGTAATACTGCATGTTGTCGCCCATGCGTTTGAGCGGCGCAAAACGAATATCGATTTCGGCCTGGCCGGCAGTTGCGACTTCGTGATGTTGCCGCTCGATGGCTACGCCTGCTTTCTCGAGTTCCAAACACATTTCATTGCGAATGTCCTGCAACGTGTCCATCGGCGGGACAGGAAAGTATCCTTCCTTCGCTCGAATCTTGTAGCCGAGATTTGGAAATTCCTCGCGCGCGCTGTTCCAATGTCCTTCGACGCTATCGACGACGTATGACGCTGCGTTGCCGCTATTGGCAAATCGCACATCATCGAAAATAAAAAATTCTGCTTCCGGCCCGACAAAGGCCGTGTCCGCGATTCCGGTCGATTTGAGGTAAGCCTCTGCTTTTTCGGCAACACCGCGCGGGTCTCGGTCGTACGGTTCGCGTGTGATCGGATCAACGATCGTGCAAATGAGGCTCAGGGTAGGTTCGACGTTAAAGACATCGATCCACGCCGTGGCCGGATCTGGAATGACGAGCATGTCGGAGGCATTGATCACTTTCCAGCCACGTATGCTCGAGCCGTCGAACCCAAGTCCTTCCGTAAAGATCTCCTCGTTATATTCGGTGAGCGTTGTGGTGAAATGCTGCCATGTCCCAGGTAGGTCGGTGAATTTAAAATCCACAAGCTTTACGCCGTGGTCTTTGATCATTTTGCTGACGTCAGATGGAGTTGTGTCTTTGGCCATATTCAGAAGTTGTTGGTTGATGGTTGAGAGTTGAGAGAATAAGAAAGTCCCGTCCGGAATGATTCCCGTTGGTGACGCTTCTCGCAAATGATAGTCGCGCGAGCCTGATAGTTCCCTCAACCATCAACTCTCAACTATGAACTTCTGCATCACACCGCTTTTTCGCCGATCTCTTCCGTGCGGATGCGCACCGCATGTTCGACTGGGAGCACGAACACCTTGCCGTCGCCAATTTTGCCGGTCTTTGCCGCGGCGACCACGACATTGACCGCCTTTTCGATCAAGTCGTCCGCCATCACCACTTCCACTTTCACCTTCGGCAGAAAATCCACCGTATATTCGCTTCCCCGGTAAATTTCGGTGTGTCCTTTTTGCCGGCCAAAACCTTTGACCTCGGTAACGGTCATCCCTTCGATGCCGAGCTCTGCAAGCGCTTCCTTAACCTCTTCGAGCTTGAACGGTTTAATGATGGCTTCCAATTTTTTCATTTCGCAGCAATCTTGGCACCG
>DASXYB010000062.1:0-2511 GCA_036502745.1 Candidatus Udaeobacter sp. | reverse complement strand
GGCTGCGCCGGCAAATTGGATCCCGCGGGTCTGTTTACCAATTGATCCAATTCCGAAATTGCGAAATCGAGCTGACCGCTCCACGCATACACGACGGCCAAATTGCAACGCACAATCGGCGCGGACGGCCCTGAATTTTCAAACGTCACCAAATCGCAAGCGTGTTCTGCTTCCTGAACAGCCTGTTCTTGACGTCCAAGACCGGCGTCGATCATCGCGAGCAAACTCAACGACCTGCCATCAGACGCGTCGGCCGATACAGCTTTTTCAACTTCGAGACGAGCTGCTGCAAAGGCGGCCTGGGCGCCTTTCTTGTCGCCACGCATTCGCGCGGCCAAACCCTCGTACCAGCTTTTCGGATATTTCACGCCATTAAACACAAACGTGGTCTCGGCTGCCTGTGCGGAAATCCGCGATACGGATGCAGGATCATGGTCCCAAAGTGCAATAATCAGATTGTGCAAATCTCTGATCGTACCGCTCGCATCCTCCTCAGGTGTAACAGTTGCGACAGCTGCACGCAGTGGGCCGAGTTCCCCTTCACTCTCCAACGGACCGAAAGTGCGGAAGACTCGGTGCGTCGCTGAGCGATCTGGCGGCAATACTCCGAGTAACCTGGTCATCACGCTGTCGAAACGATCGTACCAGCGCATTAGACGATACGTATTCGCGAGGGCGAAAAGATGCTCTGCAGCGCGTGGCTCAAGCGCAACCGCTCTCTCGAGGGCGTGCACATCATCATCCCAGCGACTTTGACGACGTGCGATCGCTCCGGCAGTCGTCTCGAGTTCGGCACTATTTGGCATGGTGCGACGGGCGAGATCTGTCTCGACACGGGCTTGCGAAAGATCGTTGTTCGCCCAAAGGAAGTGATAAGCGAGAGCGAGATGCACTGGGCCAATGTCGGGCTGAATCCGCCGCGCCTTTTCCAAGGCGGCCTCTGCCAAAGCGCGATGATCAACCGTCCGATTCTCTACCGGCGTTACCTGTCTTGTTAGATAAAGAATATCGTGAGCCTTCGCCAACTCACAGTAAGCGAGCACAAATTTCGGATCGCGCTCTACCGCTTGATCCAGAAAAGAAATCCTTTGCTGCGCCACCGATGCCCATTCGGCGGTGTCTTTTACCAGCACATCGACAGCTTGAGCGCGAAGGTAAAGATCATACGCGCGCAAATCGGCGGTCGGCGGCTCGTTTAGCGCGACAGTCTCGTTAGGCGAGAGACGGGCTTTTAATCGCGCGGCGATAGCTTGCGTGATTTCGCTCTGGAGCGCGAACACGTCTTTCATCGGACGTTCGTATGTTTCGATCCAGGGGCGGCCGCTGTCGCGAAGATCAACAAGGTGGAGCGCAACGCGCATTTGATCATGGTCGCGCGAAACGGTTCCCTCGAGCAGGTGCCGCACGCCGAGATCGTGACCGATGGCGTGAAGGTTGCGCTCTTTAACCGGCGGATACGAACGGGTGCTCTGATTGCCGATCACTTTCATTCCGGCAAGCTTTGCCAGATCACCCGTTATCTCATCCTGCATTCCAACGGTGAAATAGGTGTCTTCGCCAGTCGCACTAAGATTCTCAAATGGCAAAACGGCGATCGAGCGTTCGATATCAGCGGAAGATTTGCCGCGTTGAAATAACCAGGCTCCCAATGCAATTGCCGGGATGAGTAACGCTGCCCCAACGGCAGACAGGGTGGATCGTCTCCGACGCGAACGTGCTTCGGCGCTGAATTTTGTGTAGCAGCGGTGGATTGCCGATAGGAATTCGCGCGCTGTTTGCGGGCGCTTCGCAGGATCGACATCCAACATCGACTGCAACAGCGCGATCACACGCGCCGGGACGCGAGCACTTTTCAGTTGCTCGAGCGGGAGTTCCTCGGCCTGTTTTGCCGCAACTTCTCGGAGCGTGCGCCCAACAAATGGCACACGACCGGAAAGCAAATACCAAAAGGTCACGCCTAACGAATAAATGTCCGATCGCGTATCGATTTTCATCTGTTCGGAAGGAGCGAACTGCTCGGGACTGGCGAAGGCTGGAGTCCCAATGAAGCCCGTCTGGGTCTGGTCGGCGCCGCGTTCCGCTTCAGCGGCCATGACTTTAGCGATGCCGTAATCAATCACTTTGACTACGAGCGCGCCGGCCGCGTCGGACTCCATCATGATATTGGATGGCTTGATGTCTCGATGCACCAGGCCGCATGCTTCCGCCGCAGCCAGTGCCCGCGCGGCTTGCTCAATCACTTCGAGGGCCAGCGCGAGCGGCATGGGGCCTTCACGTCGGACTCTAGCCTCGAGCGTTTCGCCTTCGACCAATTCCATCACATAGAAACACTCACCATCTTGTTCGCCGTAATGACTAACATGCGCGACGTTAGGATGGCGGATCTGCGCGGCCGTGCGCGCTTCGCGCAAGAAACGCGAACGTGCGCCGGGATTTTGGGCGACTCTTCGGTCGATTACTTTAAGCGCGACGACCGAATTCAATACTGTGTCGCGCGCGCGATAAGTTATC
>DASXYB010000061.1:0-1854 GCA_036502745.1 Candidatus Udaeobacter sp. | reverse complement strand
CTGAGAAGCTCGCGGCGTTTTCGTTGATCGATGAGGAAATGGAGAAACCCGAAGCCGACGCGCAAAAAAAACTGTCGCCTGAGCTTTCCACGATTAAAGACGCAGTGGCATTGCTGAATGCCGGCGACGTGACCGACTTTATGCCATCTGGTACGGATGGACTCATTGCGATTTTGGAAAAGCGAGAGCCTCTCCCGGAAGCCGGTGAGAAAAAAGCAGCCTTCGCAAAGAGAATTCTTGAGAACAAGGAGCGTATTGCTGTTGTGGAATGGTTACGCGACCGGCAGCAAGCGGCAGGCTGGGAAGTCAAGAAAACGAGCTGACACAAAGCGCGCAAGTACAGGAACTAGTGGTGGTTTGAAATTTGATGTCGGTGTTTCTTTCTCACCATTATTTTCGTAAGGACAAAAATGGCTACGCCGGACGACATTTTTGACGAGGCCAGCGGCGACGTTGCCATCGGCGATTTGGCCAGCGCGGTCGAGAAGTACCGTCGGTGCGTGGAGCTTGATCCCGATTTTTTCGATGGCTGGCAGGCGCTTGGGATGGCGCTGATGAAGCTGGGGCAATTCGAGGAAGCGATCGGAGCAGGCAAACGCGCGGTAGAATTACGGCCTAACGATCAGATCGGCTGGACAAGTCTTTCGCTGTTCTACAACCGGGTTGGCAATATCAAAGAAGCCGAAGCCGCCGGCACCAAAGCGAAAATTTTGAGCTGGGGCGGTAAGATCGCGAAAGAATAATCACAGGGCTGTTTACCGGGGGGGACTGATGCGTACTCGTAGCTTCTTACCGAGACCGGAATATCCGCGGCCCGACAGGCAGCGCAGCTTTCTACAGGGTGTCGATTGGCTGAATCTAAACGGCGCATGGGAGTTTCGCTTCGATGCGGATGATCGCGGACGCGACGAGCAGTGGGTCAACCCGGACGAACAGCGCTGGCCCGATCAAATTATCGTGCCGTTCTGCTGGGAATCGCTCGCCGCATGGGGTGAGGGGGATGCTGCCGGGAACGATCATTTCTACTCCACTCGTGTTTACCGAAATCCTCTTGAGGTAACATCGCAGAACTATCGCGGCGCAGCGCGATTCGAAATCGGCTGGTATCGCCGTGCCATCCAGATTCCGGCCAACGAGAAATGGAGCAACAAGCGGGTGATCCTTACAATTGGCGCAGCGGATTTCTACACCGAGGCTTGGTGCAATAGCCAGTTACTCGGAACGCACGAAGGCGGCTTTACGCCATTCGAATTCGATCTCACTGACACGCTTCAGCGAAATGCTAACGGGCAACTCGCCGGGACGATAGTTTTTCGCGTGGAAGATCGGATGCAAAATTACGAGCAGCCGGTGGGTAAACAATGGGGCTGGTATAGCAGCGCAAGTGGAATCTGGCAGACCGTTTTTCTCGAGCCACGCGCGCCACAGTTCATTGAGCGATTTGAGATTACGACCGACATCGAGGATGCGGCGGTGAAATTCCGGATCTTCTGCACGGGCGGCTCAACCGTTTCGATTGTTGCCACCAGCCCGGCCGGCGAGCAGTTCAGGACTACTGTTGCGCTGAAAACGGGAGTTGCTCAAGCGGAGCTAAACGTTGGCGATCCGATGTTTTGGGACACAAGTCTGCCGCAGCTTTACTCTGTTCAGTTTCAATTGCACGGCACCGATGTCGATGACGTGGTTCACGGCTATTTCGGAATGCGAAGCCTTTCAGCTGAAACCGTGGAAGGATCCACTGCGCCTGGAAGTTTGTGCCTGAACGGCGAACCAATTTACCTTCGCGGTGCACTTTATCAGTCTTACTATCCCGACGGGATTTACACGGCTGGTGATACACAGACCCTCCGTGAT
>DASXYB010000060.1:0-2975 GCA_036502745.1 Candidatus Udaeobacter sp. | reverse complement strand
GCTGCGGGCATTGAGGTCAATCGCCTCTACTTGGGCCGCCGACTGACGAAGTTGCTACCGCGTACCGTAAATCGCCACGGTAAATGCGCAGAGCGGCTAATGCCGATGCGTCTGTCTGCCACAACATCGTAAGTCGCGCGTCGGTTGGAGATGAAGCAGTGGCGCGAATCGGAGCACAGATCCATCTCATGATCTCGTCCAGTAATAGCAAACGCTTGTGTGAGTTTGCCCGGGCCGGAGCAAAGCTGACGGACATCGTTAAGGCCACGTCGTCGCTTCATCAGTTCAATCCCTCGCCGTGGTTCTAGCGCACGAATCAAAACAAAGCCATCCGCCTCGCCTTTGACGAGCACATTTAACATCCAGTGAACGCCGTAGTTGAAATAGACGTACGCCGCGCCCGCTTCATTTCGCTCGATAAAGCTGCGCGCACTCGGCCGCGTAAAGGTGTGCGCAGCTTCGTCATTGATTGCCGCGTACGCTTCCACCTCGACGACGACCCCTGAACATTCGCCCCAAACCAGTTCGGTGCCTATGAGTTCCCGCGCGCACGTAAGCGGATCGCGCTTGAAGAAAGACGCGCGAACAACTTTGTTCATCAACCGATTCCCCCAGCCGTTCCCGTCGGACTGCGCAGAGTTAAGCCAACGGCTTGTAGTAAATCGGAATTTTGACGTCGGATTCGACAGGTTGGCCTGCACGGAAGGCCGGGATAAACTTCGCCCCATCGAAGTCCGTACGCGCCGCCTCGCCGAAACCGAGCAACGGCGGTTCCTCAGATAAGACCTGAATATTCTTCAGATTTCCTTTCGCATCGACGTTCAGCTCGACCTCGACAACGCCAGTGATCGCCACCGTGCTACCCGTATCGGGATAATGGAGGCCAGTGAATTTTGAGTCCTGGCCGACGTAGGGTTGGGGATCAATGAAATCAGTTTCTTTATCGAGCTCACTCAGTTGCTGATTGGCAAAGATACGCAGCCGCGGCTTGCCATTCACCACTGCGAATTTCACTGTCCCATAGAAAACAGCTATGACCGGCTGGTGATTGTGAACCGCTGGGACAAACCTGGCAGTTGCCAAGCGTTTAAGTAATTCCTGCTCCAGCAGTTCAGATCCGCGTGTACCGCGATACGCTCCCTTTGTAACGACCTGGCCAGTCGGCGCGACGAGACAGGAAAACATTACGGCGGCTTCCTTTTGACCCTTCTTGATGAGGTCGGCCGTATCGATCGTGTTTATCAGCGAATTTGGCGCCGTCCCGACTAGCGCTGGCCGAAACTCTGGCAGCGTTGGTCGGGGTGACGGTGATGGTGAACCGGGTTTTGGCGTCTGCGCTGAGATAAGACCAGTACTCAGCAACAAACCAACAAAGCAAAATATCCAAAGTCGCATGGCGGAATAGGCAAGCGAAAGCGGTTGTTTTTGCAAGGGCGAACTCGTGAAATCACGCCGCGATTCCCAGCGGCGTTTTGGAAGCAATCCTTTTTACAAGTTTGTGCCGCCGGAAATAATCGATCACGGCGTCGCGCGTTTGGACCGGGTGCAGCACCCAATTCGACGCCGGCCTGTCAAGCAGCGCTCGCAATTTCATGAAGTGATGACCACCGCTCCGCGCGTCAAAACTGTTCAGCGCGACTACGTACCTTTTGCTGCGCTCGAGTTGCCGTCCATCTGTAAACGCCATTGAAGTAATTCTACGAGCCACACCGCGCCCCTCCACTCCTACTGCGATCCCCAGCAAATTTCGCGGCTCATGGCTGGCATACACTTCTTCCATCACGATTTTTATTTCATCAGGAGAGAGCGTGGCTGTAACAATGAGGTTTTCGTAGGGAATGATGTTCCAAATGTCGGCAACTCTCGTTAGGCCCGCTTCAAGTTTAGCGTTTTCGTCGAGAACGCCATGCATGACCGCATCGACCAAAATACTTCGTTCCGACAATGTTTCTGTAATCGCGGCGCCGATCAGGTTTTCGATTTCACTTGGCTGACCGCGCCGGCCGCGGGCGTGCAACGTCTCGGATAACTCGCCAATCGGCTGTGCAAGTGCCGTCTCCGATTCCGCAAGCTGCGATCCTGCTCTGGAAAGGACAACCTGATCCGGATTGAAGCGGCTATCCATCAGCTCACAGATCGCTTCACGACGTAGCAATTTTGTCGAACGTCGATCGAACAACAGATCGACGCGGCCAACGTGAATCCCGAAATGGTCCGCCTGCGTGAAAAGCACGCCATTCGTTAGGCGGCTTGGAATCGGCTGATGAGTGTGGCCCGCTATGAACGCCGCGACGTCCGGGAACTCGGAAGTTAATGCCATCACGGTGTTGGCAAAGTCGTCGCCGCCCGTGCGCGGCTTCAGTCCCATGTGACCCGCGAGCACAATCGCGTGCGCGCCTTCGCTTTTTGCCTTCGCAATTGCGCGGCGCACCGACTCAACGGGATGTTGAAAATCGATTCCAGCCGTAAACTCCCGCGGAAGCCAGAACGACATGCCCGGCGTTGTGATTCCGATAATTGCGACTTTGATGTCCTCGATTTCCTTGCATACAAATGGTTGAACCTTGCCAAACGGATGTTGCAAATCGCAAGACGAGCCGGCGGGTTTTCCGTCTAACGTTGTGTTCGCAGCCAGTACGGGCATTGTCGATTTTTGTAGCGCATTGGTAAACCGCTCGATTCCCCAATCGAACTCGTGATTGCCAATCACCCACGCGTCGTATTTGAGGTGATTGAAAAGATCGATCATCAGTTCGCCTTTGTTTCGGAGGCTCACCTCTGTGCCTTGATAGACGTCGCCGACATCGACCAGGATGGAATTCGGATTTTGCCGACGCCATTGGCGGATTTGCGTGACGCAACGCGCAAAACCGCCCCGATCAGCGGTTCCGTCGTAATCAGATGTGGGCAAAATATGGCCATGCAAATCCGTCGTGTGCAGAACCGAGACGCAGAGGGTGTCTGGCTCAAGCGCG
>DASXYB010000059.1:0-12087 GCA_036502745.1 Candidatus Udaeobacter sp. | reverse complement strand
GATTGGGTGACGAACGTCCATGATACGTATTACTTGTTAGGCAGCGCGCTTGGACCGCATCCGTATCCGGTGATGGTGCGCGATTTTCAGAGCGTGATTGGACGTGAAGCCCGTGAACAAATTTTATCTGCAACCGGCAAGTTACCGCGGGCGCTTGTTGCATGCGTCGGAGGCGGGTCGAATGCGATCGGTTTGTTTCACTCGTTTATCGCTGACGAGGGAGTGCGATTGATCGGTGTAGAGGCTGGGGGCTGCGGCGATTCGTTAGGCAAACACGCCGCGAGGTTTCACACCGGAGCGGAGAGCGGCGGCGGGCGCGTGGGCGTTCTTCAGGGCACAATGTCGTATGTGCTCCAGGACACCAACGGTCAGATCGCTACAACACATTCCATCTCAGCCGGTCTTGATTACTCCGCAATCGGGCCTGAACACGCGTTTCTTCACGACAGCGGGCGAGCGGAATATGTCCAAACAAGTGATGCAGAAGCCCTCGAAGGGCTTCAACTCTGCGCAAAATTGGAAGGCATTATTCCTGCCTTGGAAACGGCACATGCGATTCCCCCTGCGATTCGCCTCGCGCGCGAGTTGCCGCCAGAGGATGCAATCATCGTGAATCTCTCCGGGCGCGGCGACAAAGACGTTCAGCTCGTTGCCGAGTTGCGAGGCGAATGAGCCGAATTCGAGAAAAGTTCCGCGAACTGAAACGCGCAGGACGCGGTGGTTTCATTCCATTCATCACTGCAGGTGATCCTGATCTTCCAACTACTGAGCGCTTGTTGATTGAACTCGCAAAAGCCGGAGCAGACATCATCGAGTTGGGCGTGCCGTTCAGCGACCCGGTCGCGGACGGGGAAGTGATTCAGCGCGCGTCTGAACGGGCGCTGCGAAACCGCGTGACCGTTAACGACGCGCTCACGTGTGCGCGGAACGCTAGACGGCACATCGATGTGCCGCTGGTTTTATTCAGCTACTTCAATCCACTGTTGCAATTCGGGCCGGAACGGCTTGCCGCCGCGGCGAATCAAGCCGGTATCGACGCTGTGCTCGTGACAGATCTGATTCCTGAGGAAGCAGAATCGTGGACTCAGAACCTGCTTCGACATCGACTCGATCCGATCTTTTTGGCCGCGCCAACAACTTCGGACAAACGTCTCGCGCGAATCGCGCAGCAAGCACGCGGATTTATTTACGCAGTTTCGCGCGCTGGCGTAACAGGCGAGCGCGATGAAATAACACGCGATGCTGAAGCTTTGGTGCAACGTGTTCGATCAATCAGCGATTTGCCCGTCGCGGTTGGATTTGGCATCTCAAGCCCAGAACAAGTCCGCGCCGTCTGGCGTTTTGCAGACGCTGCTGTCGTCGGCAGCGCGATTGTGAGCCAAATCGAAAAGGTTGGCCATTCTCGCGACCTCGTGACGTGCATCGGAGAGTTTGTCCGATCGCTTGTCGCCGAGGCGTAGTCATTTATTTTTGAGAAATCCGAGAAGGCCTGAAATGCCGAGTATGAGTACAGCCGCGGCTATCCAACCGCGATGTTGACTTGTCCACAGTTGCAGACTCCAGTCGCTCGCACGGGCATCAAATGCGCCGTGGGCGCCGTGATCGCCAGGGACCGGCTGCAATAAATTGTCCGGTCGATTTGGATCTTCCGCGCCATCGTGCTGCTGCGAATCATATCCAGTGCGGGCCAGGTACTGATCCAGCAAGCCAGGCGCAAATTTGTTTGCGACGATCGCTTCGACCGTGGGCAGACCGACATAAAACTCGCGGCGAGGATTGCGCGCGGCAAAATAAATCGCCTGCGCAGCGACCTCGGGCTGGAAAATCGGAGGCACCGGCTGCGCCTTACGCGGCAAGCGGCTTTTGACCCAGCCGAACTGCGGCGTGTTGAGCGCAGGCATGTGCACGATCGTGAGTTTTACGTTGCTCTTGTCGTGTAGCAGTTCGCACCAAAGCGAATCGCAAAATCCCTGGACGGCGTGCTTGGCTGCGCAATACGCGGCCTGCAACGGAATGCCGCGATACGCCAATGCGCTGCCAACCTGCACGATGACTCCGCGATCGCGGCGGAGCATCCGTTTTAGCGCAGCGAGCGTACCGTGAACGTAGCCGAGGTATGTCACCTCAGTCACGCGTCGAAATTCCTCGGGCGTCATTTCCTTGATCGGCGAAAAGACTGACGTCATTGCGTTGTTAATCCAGATATCGATTTCGCCGAACTCGGCTTCGACCTGAGTGGCCGCTGATTCGACTTGATTTGCGTCGGCAACATCGGTTGGAATGACGAGCGCTTGGCTTCCCAACTCTTCCACTTCGCTGCGCGCGGCTTTTAGTCCATCAATTCCTCTTGCGAGCAGACCGATCCGTGCGCCATGCCGCGCAAACTCTCTCACAGTTGCGCGGCCCACGCCGGCGGACGCGCCTGTGATTACGACAACTCGAGGTGCGCGATTCATGAGGCTTTAGGGAAGCTGTCAGCTTCCCCTACAAAAGAAGCTCCTGTGATTGGGACAACCTCTGCACACGCACTCATTTTCGTCAAAACGCACTCTCACTTCGTCGTGTCAGCGCTCCGGCCAGTCGTGATCCCACGAGGCGCACGCGAAGGACCTAGTGAGGGTGTTCTCTATTTTTCTTCGTTCATCTTCGCGTAAGCGCGGTGGAGAAAGTCCGAGGCGGTGACGCTTACCAAAATTCCGGCGAAAAACCGCGTCACACGCGGCGCGAAAAGCAGACCGAAACTCAGAGCCGTTGCACACCAAGGCGCCATGCAATACGGGCACGAAACGAGATGTCCGATGCCGCGTTGGAATCCACGGCCGCGTGGCTCTTCTTCCACTTCGCCAGCGCCTGCACTGCCGATGTAGGACACAAACGGCGCGCGCAATATTCCGGTGACCCTATCCTTGGCGACGATGCGGCTCAGCTTGTGCGTGGCCATTCCGAGCAGTGCCAGATCGAGCAAACTGAATTTTTTCGGTAGACGGTTCTGTTGAACGGCAATTCCTGTTAGAACGGCCACGCTCGTCAGATAAAAGCCAAGTAGCGTCGCGTATTCGGTGAGCAGTTGTTCTTCGCACTCCTTCTTTTCCGAAGTCTTCGCTCCGTACTCCTCGATCGAAAAATCATTCTGTTGCTGCGTCTGGCCAGATGGGTTCATATAAGTGAATCGGAAACCGGTGAGTAACGGCTGTAGAATGCGGTGTCGTCACTCCGGTTCGGCAGACAAGCCCCGCACGGATGCGCTCGAGAGAGAGCGCGTTACCGCTTGTGAGGCAGAAAACCTTCTACGGCTTCCTTGAACGTTTGCTTGATCATGTGGCCCAGGTGCGGTTCGCCTTGCATCATGGATTCAGTGAACTTCTTCGCCTGCTCAAAGCTGATATGCGGCGGCAGCGTTGGTACTTCCGGATCGGTGATCGCTTCAAGAACAACCGGTCGCGACGCGCTTAATGCTTGTTCCCACGCCGGCGCAATTTGTTCCGGCTTGTCGATGCGAATGCCGGTAAGGCCGAGCATTTCAGCGTATCGGCCAAACTCAAATTGCGGTACGCTTTGCGAGCATTCGTATCTCGGGTCGCCGGCCAGCACACGTTCCTCCCATGTAACCTGGTTCAGGTCGCGATTGGCGAGAACCATGATGATCAGCCGTGGGTCGCTCCATTTTTTCCAGTAGTTTGCAATGGTGATGAGCTCGTTGATTCCGTTCATCAACATCGCGCCGTCACCGACGGTCGCGATCACAACGCGATCCGGGTAAGCAAACTTTGCCGCGATGGCGTAAGGCACACCGGGGCCCATGGTAGCAAGATTGCCTGATAGCGACGCCATCATGCCGCGGCGGATCTTCAAATCGCGCGCAAACCAGTTTGCCGCGGAGCCGGAATCTGCGACTACGATGCAGTTGTCCGGCAAACGCGGTGACAATTCCCAAAAAACGCGCTGGGGATTGATCGGTTTCGCATCGTTCATGGCGCGCGCCTCCGAAACTTTCCACCAATCAGCCACGTCTTCCTCGATGTTTTTTCGCCATTCTCGATCTTGTTTGCGTTTTAATAGCGGAATCAGGGCGCGCAACGTTTCTGCGCTATCGCCGATCAGATTGACTTCCATTGGATAACGGATGCCGACCAATCTCGCGTCGATGTCGATCTGGACGCCGCGCGCCTGCCCTTCTTTCGGAAAAAATTCTGAATACGGAAAGCTGGATCCGACAACGAGCAGCGTGTCGCACAGTTCCATCATGTTCCAACTCGGTTTGGAGCCGAGGAGCCCGATTGGTCCGGTGCAGAACGGCAGGTCATCCGGGATCACGGCTTTTCCCAGTAACGCCTTTGCGACGCCCGCACCCAAAATATCTGCGACTTGAATGACCTCGTCAGTTGCCTGCAAGGCGCCTGCGCCGACGAGCATGGCCACTTTTTCGCCAGCATTTAGAACATCGGCGGCACGGCCAAGATCGGCGTCCTTCGGAATGACGCGGGGTGCCGTGTAGCCGACGCCGGAGTGGATCGTGCCGTGCTTGCGGGGAGGCTTTTCCACGGCGTCCATTTCCTGCACATCGTTCGGAATAATAATGCAAGTGACGGTGCGTTCCGCTTTTGCGATTCGAATCGCTCGATCGATCAAATGCCGAATTGCTGCCGGTGTGGATGCCATGTGCACATACTGGTGCGCAACATCTTTGAACAGCGTAACGAGATCGACCTCCTGCTGATAATCGCCGCCAATAGCCGCACGTGCCTGCTGGCCGACAATTGCTACGACCGGCGCGTGATCCATTTTCGCATCGTAAAGGCCGTTGAGCAGATGGATCGCGCCCGGTCCTGACGTCGCCAAACAAATGCCGACTTCACCGGTGAATTTCGCATGCGCGCCCGCCATAAATGCAGCCATTTCTTCATGTCGCACCTGCACGTACTCGACGGCGCCATCGGCGCGGTCCAAGGCACCGAGGATTCCGTTAATTCCGTCACCTGGATATCCGTAAATGCGCTTTAATCCCCACTCGTTAATTCGCCTGATTAGAAAGTCGCTGGCAGTATTTTTCATCGAAGGTTTTGCGTTGGCTGGATATCGCGCAGCCCATAGACAGTTCGATGCACGGGGTGGAAACGGATTTCATCACTTTCTTTGCGTCTCAAGTCTTCATCGCCCTGAGGTGCCGATGGCGACATAGCGATGCCTCAAGTACCTTCTAACAATTCGGTACCCTTTTATCGTACGATGATTAATTCCGATAACCCACACCTCGGTCAGCAGGTTCATACACAGCTGGCGCTAATGGTGGGAGTGCCAGCTCGCGCCGTTTCGCGCAATCCGTTGGTTTGGCTGAACCTTATTTGTCTGGACGCGCCGCTGGTTGCGTTATGCTGGCAATGGATCTTCGGGCATACGTTGCATCTCGTCGTCCCGCTCGGACACCGTCTTGCATTATTCTTCACTGCATGGCTGATCTATCTCGCAGACCGGTTCGGCGATTCAATGTCCCTTCGGTCAAATCAGCCAAAGTCACTTCGACAACAGTTTTGTCTGCGCCACGGCAACGTTTGGCTTGGAACCATTATCGGCGTCGGGATGATCGATGCGGTTGTTGTCTTTAAGGCTGTGGATTATGCCACGTTAGTGCCGGGTGCGATTGTCGGCGGCGTGACGATTGCCTACATCGTAATCAATCACGCGGGCAATGAAGTTTGGGAGACGATCCCATTGAAAGAATTGGCCATTGGCTCGCTATTCGCCGCTGGCACTCTTTTGGGCGTTACGCCTCACATGTTTGCAGTGCAAACGACAACAATTTCGGCGGCCATTTTGTTCGCCACTCTTTGTTGGTTGAATTGCGTCAGCATTGCCATTTGGGAAAGGAATTTGGATCGGGCCCAGGGCAGACATTCGATGGCCACCGGTTGGCGCGATGTGAATCTGCTAATGCGCGCTGTTTTCCCGATTTTCCTGATCGGGTGCGCTCTTCTTGTCGTGTTGGATTTGCTGCTTTTGCCGATGGCGCTATGTCTCGCGATGAGCGGTCTTCTGTTGGGCGCGCTATATTTTGCACCAGTTTCGCGCGATCAACGCACCGCGATGGCCGATCTTGTCCTGTTGACTCCACTCGTGTTATTGATTGTGCGAAGCTGGCTGTGAATTTCGATTTTGTCGCGCCGCATTATCACTGGATGGAGGCAATTGTTTTCGGACATGCGCTTCAACAGGCCCGGACATATTGGATCGACAGAATTTCCCGCCCTGAGCGCACACTGATTCTCGGCGAAGGCAACGGACGTTTCCTTTGCGAACTCCTTCGAGTCCATCCGGGCATCGAGGTTGATTGCGTGGATTCGAGTAACACCATGCTCCAACTGACCCGGAGACGCCTTCTCCGAACATGTCCGGAATCGTTTTCGCATGTTCACTTTTTTTGTGAGGACGTTTTGAAATGGTCGCCGCAAAAATCGTACGATCTCCTGGTTACCCATTTTTTTCTCGATTGCTTTCCGCGGAACCAGTTGAGTTCCATCGTCGAAAAATTGGCAAACGCTGCCACACCGAACGCGGCTTGGTTGATTGCCGATTTCACCGAGCCGCAAACGCGATTTGCACGAGTGAACGCTCACTTACTGCTTGGGCTCATGTACACCTTCTTTGGTATTGCAGCGGGAATTGCCGCGAGGGAGCTTGTCGATCCTTTTCCCTACTTGAAAGACAACGGGTTTTCTCGCGCCTCAGTGAAACTGTCGGAAGCGAGTCTGGTGAGGTCGGATTTGTATTCGCTCAGTCAGTACGAACAGAACCGTCGCATGTGACTGGATTGCGCGATTGCCCTAGTTGTTCCTAAATTTTTTCGCTGCCAAGAACACCCCCGCGCCGAGCAATCCCCATGAAGCTTGGATAAGAAAACCAAGCGAGGCACTGACAGCCGCAATTCCTGGTGGAACATGCGCCAGATTCCCAAGCAGTTCCTGAAATAGCGTCTCGCGCACACCGACTCCACCAAATGAAATCGGTAGTGCCGTGACTGTATTTACCAGCGGCATGATCGAAAGGATGTCGGTTACGGTTAAACTAGTGCTGCGCGCTGCGTGAAGTGATTCCGCAGCACAGTAGAAGCTCAGGTAATAGAAGATGTGTGCAACAACCGTGATCGCGAATGCGACGCTCATTACGCCTAAATGCGCGCCATAAAGCTGGAGCGCTTTACCGGACTCCGCGATCACAGACCGAAAGGGCATTCGTTTCGGAAGCTTGTGCAGCAAACCGTAATGAACAGCGCCGAACAACAACAGAACGCAAACACATCCAACACCGAGCAAAGCCATCACGAGATAGACGATATGAAGCGTCGTGCTCGAACGGCTCAACCAACGAAACTGCAGGGCAATACTCAGCCCCGCCAGAAACAAGACCGACAACATGCCGAGGATGCGATCGATGGCGACCGACAGCGTGGCGCGCGTTTTCTGGCGCGGTGCGCACTTGAAAACAAAGTACAGACGCATGGCATCGCCGCCGACGAGGCCCGGCAAAAACATATTGAAGAACAGCCCGATCATAACGATCCCGAAAGTGCTCAGCCACCGCAGCGTGATTCCCTGAATGCGCAACAACATTTGCCACCGTACGGTCGCAAGCACTTCAACAGCGCTATAGGAAAGCCAGCCGAAAATTATCCAGGTTCGATCGGCCTGTCGCAAAGCATCGGCGATCTGTGTGCGCTTTTGCTGGTCGTGAAATACGTACCAAAGTCCAGCCCCGGTGACCAGTAACTGAAGCAAAACGATGGCAACGCGTTTCATACCAGGATTTCACCTTGTATCATGTTGAGCGAAGCGAAACATTGCTGACTCTTTGCGAAAGACACATGGGAAACTGATTAGAGATTCTTCGCTTCGCTCGGAATGACAACAGCGCATTTTCAACATGTCGATTGAGTATGACGCTGTTGTGGTTGGCTCGGGCCCGAACGGCCTTGCGGCTGCAATCACGCTGGCACGCGCGGGATGTTCCGTTCGCGTTTTTGAAGCGAACTCGAGTATTGGAGGCGGCGCGCGCTCGGCAGAATTAACATTGCCAGAATTTTTGCATGACGTCTGTTCGGCTGTTCATCCGCTCGCCGCCGGCTCCCCGTTTTTCAAAACACTTTCGCTGGAAAAGCATGGGCTCACATGGATTCAGCCCGAAATTCCACTAGCACATCCACTCGATGATGGCCGCGCGGCATGCCTCTATCGAGATATCGAGGCTACAGCGCAAGAACTCAGCGGCGATTCGCGCGCGTATCGGCGGTTGATGAAGCCGCTGGCGCGTAGTTGGGAAAATCTCTCGATTGAGTTCCTGAAGCCAATGTTGCATTGGCCACAGCATCCTATAACGCTCGCGCACTTTGGAATCCTGGCGCTTTGCCCGGCAACGTTGCTGGCGAAATTAAATTTCAAAGGCGAACAAGCGCGCGCGCTTTTCGCCGGGGTCGCGGCGCATTCATTTCTCCCGCTGGAGGCGCCGGTCTCGTCAGCATTCGGATTGGTGCTCGGGCTTGCAGGACATGCAGTGGGCTGGCCGATTCCACGCGGAGGGTCACAGCAAATTTCGAACGCGCTTGCCGGTTATTTGGGTGAGCTTGGCGGGAACATCGAGGTGAACCATCGAATAGAGAATCTTCGCGACCTGCCGAAATCGCGCGCGATTCTTCTCGATGTTTCGGTGTGGGAGTTTTTGCGAATCGCCGGTGAACAATTGCCGTCGGGGTATCGCCGCAGATTGGAATCATTTCGGCATGCGCCTGGAATTTTCAAAATCGATTATGCGCTGAGCGAGCCGATCCCATGGAAAGCCGAAGCGTGCCGTCGCGCAGGAACAATTCATATCGGCGGCACAATTGATGAAATTGCGGCGGCGGAACGCGACGTCGCGCGCGGAAAAATTCCCGAGCGTCCGTTTGTGCTGGTCGCGCAACAAAGCTTGTTCGATGAAACGCGAGCGCCGCGTGGTCAGCACACGCTTTGGGCGTACTGTCACGTTCCGTTCAACTGCGGTACCGATATGTCGGATCAAATCGAATCGCAGATCGAGCGATTCGCGCCTGGCTTTCGCGATTGTATTCTCGCCCGCCATAAAATGGCTGCGGCTGATCTTGTTAAATCAAATCCAAATTTGGTCGGAGGCGATATCAACGGCGGGGCAGCAAACCTGATGCAATTGATTGCGCGACCCATTTTCAGTTCAACACCGTACCGCACGCCTTTGCCTGGAGTGTATTTGTGTTCGGCTTCTACTCCGCCCGGCGGCGGCGTCCACGGCATGTGCGGCCACAACGCGGCGCGCGCTGCATTGCGCGACGTCTTGAAGAGTGCTGACCGAGGATTCAGTTTCGAACGAGACCCAAACTGGACGGTCAAAACTAACTATATATGAAGACAAACAACCTCGTCACAGTAGCAGCGATAAGCGCCGGCCTGGCATTCGGCGTGACTGCACAAGCGCACGAAGAAAAACACGAAGAACAGAGCATTAACAGCTCTGATGTCCCAGCTGTCGTACAGCAATCTGCCCAGACAGAAGCAAAAGGCGGAACGATCGTACGTTGGGAGAAGGAAGGCGCCAACTTTGAAGCCGTTATTGAGAGGAATGGCAAGCAGATCGGCGTCGAAATCGATACGAACGGCAAAGTGCTGAGCAGACATAACGAAGCCAAAGAGCACAAAGAAAAAGGCGAGAAGTACTAATGAGGTGGATCGCGTTGTCCGCAACGCGACTGTGCCTCAAGCGCGGCGAAGATGGATTGTCTTTGACAACTTCTTCGCCGTGTTCGCTTGTCGCCAAAGCTACTGTAGCCACGGCCCTGTGGGCGGTTCTCGCGATGTGGAAAGCCGCAGGGAATACGACCGGCCACAGGCCGGTGGCTACACTCAAGCGAGCGAGCGAATGGTCGAGTACATGATTCCGCCCGCGATTGCTCCAACCGCGACCAAAGCAACGTCTCGCTTCAAAAAGACGATCAGCAGAAACGCGGCCAGTGAGATACCGACACTCGGCCAGTCAACGAGCGCTTCGGGAATCAGGTCAAGCGACACGACTGCGATAATACCAACAACTGCGGCACTCACGCCGCCGAGGAACGCCTGAACTGCGCGGTTGTCGCGGACTTTCTCGATGTAATGCGCGCCACCGAGCACGAATACAAAAGATGGCAAAAAGACAAAAAAAGTGGCGACCGCCGCGCCAGGAATTCCGCCTGCGACATAACCAACAAAGGTCGTGAACAACATGAACGGCCCGGGCGTTGCTACACTGAGCGCAACGCCATCGAGCAGTTGCCCGTCCGACAACCAGTGATATTGCGCAACCGCGCCGCGCTGCACGAAAACAAGCGAAGCGTACGCGCCGCCGAAGCTCAACAATCCTGTCTTGAAAAACAGCCACGCAATTTGGAACAAGTGGCAGCTGCTGAATGGAATCAGTACACTGGTTCCAACGAGCATCGCCGGCAAAATCGGCGTAGTTTTCTTGAGCAGCGCCGAGCCACATTCAAAGATCAGGTTCAACAATCCAGCGATAAGAAGAATCAGGAGGAAGTTGGTTCCCGCGAAGCGCATTCCCACAAACGCCGCGACCAGCAGAACCGCAAGGAACACATTTCTGATCGACGCGCGGCCGAGTTTGATAATCCCTGCGGCGATGATGCCGAGCACAGCCGGCTTGAGCACGTAAAGAGCGTCGGTTACCTGAGGAAGCTTGCCGTAACGAACATACAGCCAACTCAGAACGATCATGATAATTGCGCCGGGCAAAATGAAGGTGAGACCAGCCAACACGCCGCCCCATAGTTTGCGTTTCAGGTAGCCAACGTAGATCGCCAACTGCAACGCCTCCGGACCGGGAAGCACGTGGCAGAAAGCCATGATCTTGATGAAGCGATCTTTGGAGAGCCATCGGCGCTTCTCCACCATGTGATTGAACATCATCGTGATCTGCGCGACTGGCCCGCCGACGTTGACGAAGCCAAGGAATAGAAAATACAGAAACACTTCGCGCCACGACGGCATTCGATCGGCGGGCTCGGTGGTATTCTGGTCATCCATGAATTAACAACCGTGTTGTACCTGATCGATCTTCACCCACTTCGAACTATTGTTCTAAAACCAAAATCGCATGCGTGGTCTTTCAGTGTGGAAGCGATTACTTATCAAGAAGAGCTATGAAACGAAGCCTTATTGCTAGCCTAGTTTTTTTCTGCGCCACTGCGCTGGCAAACGACCGGTACCAATTTGTAACTGAGATCCCAATCGGCGGCGAAGGCGGTTGGGACATCTTGACGATCGACAACTCTGCACGCCGTCTCTGTCTCGCTCACGCAAGCAAGGTCGTTGTCGTGGATCTTGACAAGAATGTTGTAGTCGGTGAAGTCACGGACACACCGGGCGTTCACGCCTTCGTGGCGATTTCAGAACTCCAGCGGGGCTTCTCGTCGAACGGCAAAGAATCGAAATCGAGCGTTGTTGATCTAAAAACGTTTAAAACAATTTCGAAGATCGACACGGGAGCGAATCCAGACGCTGTTGTTTACGAGCCCCATCATGGTGAAGTCTACGTCTTCAATCACACTGGAAATTCAGTCACCGTTATCGACGCTAAAGCCGCTGCCGTCGCAGCGACCATTCCGCTTGGAGGCACCCCGGAATTCGCGGCAGTGGATGAAGAAACCGGTCGCATTTACTGCAACATCGAAGATAAAAGCGAGGTCGCGGTGATCGATGCGGCCAAACATGAAGTCGTCGCGCGCTGGTCGCTTGCGCCGGGCGAAGGACCAAGTGGAATTGCTCTGGATGCGGCGCATCATCGTTTGTTCTCGGGGTGCCACAACAAAATGATGGTGATGCTCGATACTGAAAGCGGAAAGGTGGTGGGCAGTGTTCCGATTGGCGCCGGCGTGGATGGCTGCGCGTTCGATGATTCGATGCAGCTCGCGTTCGCATCCTGCGGCGATGGCACAATGACGATTGCTAAAGAAGGACCGCCCCACAAATTCGCAGTGGTTCAAATTTTGAAAACGGAACGTGGCGCGCGAACGATGGCACTCGACCCGCGAACGCATCG
>DASXYB010000058.1:0-3473 GCA_036502745.1 Candidatus Udaeobacter sp. | reverse complement strand
CAGGCTGGCAGCCTGGGTTTCCCAGAGACAGACGCGTGCGCTACCCTTGACCGCGACAGCATGCGTCCGAGACTAGCGCGATGACCGATAAAAACATCGCGCTTGTTCCCGAAGAGGGCTGGCATTGTCTGCATTTGTTTTACCGGATCGAGCACGGCCAATGGCAACTGCTGAGCCGTGAAGAACAGAATGCGGCAAAAACAAATCTGTCATCGCTGGTGCAGGAAGTGCGCGCGATGGAGTCGACGCAATTGCTCACGCTTAGCACGGTCACGCCGAAAGCCGACGTCGGTTTCATGTTGATCACGCCCGACCTGCATAATGCCAACAAGATCGAAAAACAGCTCTCGCTCTCGTTAGGCGCGGACGTGCTGACCCCGGTTTACAGTTATCTGTCGCTCACCGAAGAAAGCGAATACATCACCAGCGAAGTCGAATACGCACAGACGCTGGAGTCGAGTGTGCGGAACGATCCTGTAAAACTCGATCAAGCGCTGACGGCATTTCGCGAGCGAATGAAACGTTACCGGCAGGAACGCGTTTACCCCACGCTGCCCGACTGGCCGGTGGTTTGCTTTTATAACATGAGTAAGCGCCGTGGCGAACAGCGGAATTGGTACGCGCTGCCGTACGACGAGCGCCGCAAACTGATGAAAGGACACGCGACAATAGGCCGCGAGTTCGCTGGCAAAGTGAAACAGCTCATCACCGGTTCGACCGGCCTCGACGACGCGGAGTGGGGAGTAACGCTGTTTGCGCGCGACACCTTCCAGATCAAGGCGATCGTTTACAAAATGCGTTTCGATCCGGTCAGCGCCGAGTACGCCGACTTCGGCGAGTTTTACATCGGCATTCAATTGCCGCTCGACGAATTGTTCCGCCGCTTGCAGTTGTAGCGGCGCTCTGTGAGTGCCGAATAGCCAATACAGATGCTACGGTTTCAGACCGCCGCTACAGTTGAGGTCGCTCTAACGGATGGGTGACAGAGCGGTCTATTGTGCACGCCTGGAAAGCGTGTGTGCCGAAAGGCACCGGGGGTTCGAATCCCCCCCCATCCGTATCCCTCGTAGAACGCGTGCGAGAGGCCATGCGCATAACGCTTTCACATAACAACGCTGCCGATTTCAGTGGTGTCGATGTTGTATGCTGATGTATCGCGCGTAAGGTTCGGAACGGAGTGACGGGGGGACGGGGGTCGAGCGCTGCGCGAGGCCGGCTCGCCGCGACTTCGGCGGAAAAAAAATCCCAAAAAGCTGGGATTGCGTTTTCAGCCAGTTGTCACATCTCGTAACCGTCGCATTGCCGCGCGCTTTCGTCGGTGAGATGCGTGTACTGGCGAGAGACCTGCGCTTATAACGGGATTTCTAAGGCAATTTCCGATCGGGATACGGGTATCTGTTATGCCGGTGCGCTATGCTTTGCCGTGTAACTCGTGTTCTTGCGAGTGGAAACGACACCGCAGGATTCGAACTGCCGATTCGATTCTCCGCATTTTGAACCACGGATTGCTACTCCGTTGTCGCGAGATTTAACAGTCTTGATGCCCTGGAGGTGATCGACTGAAGCGCCAGACTTAGGATTCCGAAATCGTCGATTTCAAAACGTTCCTTTTCGTTTCCAAATATGATCGATTTACGATGGCAAAACGCCGTTTTGAGCGATGGGTCTCGATTTGACGAGTGGCGAGTAGAAACATCGTCATTCTAGCACAAAATGCCGCGTAGCTTTTGGCATTAACACTCTTGGAGTTGTGATGTGTCGAGGATCAAACATGTCATTCCACGCAGGTCAAGGAACGCGCGCTGGCGAGCTTTTACAAAACGAAGGAGTACGTGCTCACAAACGGCGCACCGCGCCACGACGCCGGGAGCTTGCATGTATAAATGCGCTTCGGCAAAGCGCTTTGTTGCGCCGCAGTGCGCACACTGTCCCTCCGCAACTGTAACATCCATGGCAAATATGTTGCTCAATTCACCGGCAGCAGCGTTACCGTCAATATAGTCGTAGTCGTAGGTATGTGAGTTCATTTCCGGTCTCCCGTGGGTCCAAAACGCTCCGTCCTGATCTTGTCAGCGGAGTTGCCAGAGGCGCTAAGGAAGCCAACAGCACTTTCTACGAATGGTGTAGGGCCGCAAACGTAGCAAGTGGGGGCAAGATTTGAGGGCCAGGTCACGTCCGCGATCAGAGCGCCGTCGATGCGGCCGGGCGGTCGCGGCCAATCCTTCGGAGGAATTCGTGTGTACGCGTAGGTAAGGCTCACTTTATTGTAGCAATCTGATAGCGCTAGGAGATCATCGCGGTAAAAAACCGCTCCCGGTTCGCGCACGGAATACAATAATCGAAACGGCGCGGTACTGCCCGTCGACGCACGCGAGCGAATCATAGCCATGAGCGGAACAATGCCGGACCCCCCTGCTATGAGCTGGATCGGCTCAGTTTGTTGAGTGCGCCACACGAACCAGCCACCGATCGGACCTCGCAACTCCAAGCGATCGCCGACTGCGAGTTCTTGTGTGAGATAGGGCGAGACTTCGCCGTTAGGCAGTCGTTCGACGGTTAGTTCAACGCGCTTTTCAGCGTTCGGCGCAGAGGCGATAGAGTATGATCTAACCGCAGAGTATCCATCCGAGGCCGTCAAACGCACGTCAACGTGCTGGCCCGCGATGTGACCAGGCCAATCTGGAACCTTGAGTGTGATCGTCCGTGCCGTCGCCGTTTCGTCCTGTAGAGCAACCACTGTTCCGACTCGCCACATCATTCGTCGCCCGAATAACGCTGCTCCCGCCATGGGTCCCCATAAATATGGTAGCCGAGACTCTCCCAAAAGCCGGGTTTGTCGTGTGACATCAGCGTCAAGCCCTTCACCCATTTGGCGCTCTTCCACAAATACAGATGGGGGACAAGAAGCCGTGCAGGTCCGCCGTGTTCCGGTGCAAGATCTTTGTTGTCAAAACGGAACGCGATCCACGCCTGCCCGTTCCTGAGGTCCTTCAAGGGCAGGTTAGTGGTGTAGTCACCGTATGAACGCGCCATTGCGTAAGAAGCATCTGTCTTCACGTCTGCAAGCATGGTGTCGACCGAAACGCCCTCCCAGGATGTTCCGAGTTTCGACCATCGCGTAACGCAGTGCAGATCAACCGTGAAGGTCTCAGTGGGCAAGTCACGAAACGACTTCCAGTCCCATCGTCGCAGAACATTCGTGCCGTCGTCGATCACAAATTCCCATTGGTCGAGTGGGATGTGTGGCGTCGGTCCTGCGGACAAAACAGGGAAGTCAGTAGTTAGGTACTGCCCTGGTGGTAGCTTTGCATCTGCCGCGCTGCGTCGACCGGAAAAGCCTCGTGAGATAATCCCCATTTATACTTCTCCCTAACTGATCAAGGTATCGGACTCCTTTGCTAATCCGCCCTTCTCGATGACAAACTTTGCGATTTGATCGACACCTTCGCCGCTCTTAAAATTCGTAAAAACGA
>DASXYB010000057.1:0-4825 GCA_036502745.1 Candidatus Udaeobacter sp. | reverse complement strand
AGCACCTTGTCGATCTTGTGCAAAAGCTTCCACGCCATCTTGAGCTTAAACTCGTTAGGTTCGTGGAACTCAATTCCGACCATGAGGCCTTTGCCGCGGACTTCTTTTATGAAGGAGTGTTTCGCCTTCAGTCCTTCGATTCTCTCCATCAGCAATGCGCCTATTTTAGCGGAGCGCTCGACCAGATTCTCCTGATCGATCACTTCCAGCGCTGCGAGCCCACACGCCATCGCGAGATTGTTGCGGCCGAAGGTTGTGGAGTGCACAACGCAGCGGTCCATACGGCTGAACGTCTTTTGGTAAATGTCGCGCCGGGTCACGATTGCGCCGCACGGCACGTAACCGCCGCTCAATGTTTTTGCGAGCGTGATGATGTCCGGCTCCAAATTCCAATGCTGGAATCCAAACATCTTGCCGGTGCGACCGAGACCGGTCTGGACTTCATCCGAAATCAGCAGCGTTCCGTATTTGCGGCAAAGCTCCTGGGCACGAATAAAGAAATCTGACTTTGGCGTCTGACAGCCTTTGCCCTGAACGGTCTCGATCACAAACGCCGCCACATCGCGCGAACGCAATTGACGATCTAATTCGGCGATGTCATCGAGGGGGACGCGTGTGTCGAAGCCTTGCATGAGCTGGCCAAAGCCATCGGTGAAGCTTTCGCAGCCCATCAGCGATAACGAACCTAATGTCAGACCGTGAAAAGCGCTCGCCAGCGACACAACGCGTTGTCGTCCGGTGGCAGCGCGCGCGAACTTGAGAGCACCTTCCATTGCTTCGGTGCCTGAATTGCAAAAGAAAACGGCATTTAGATGCGGCGGCATCCGTTTTACGAGGGCCTCAGCCAGCAACCCGCTCAGGAGCGAACAGTCCATCTGCACCATGTTTGGAAGATCGAGATCGAGCACGTCGCGAATGGCTTGTTTCACCAGCGGGTGATTGCGTCCGATGTTGAATACGCTGTAGCCGCTCAAAAAATCGAGATACGGCTGGTTATCCATGTCGTAGAGATAAACGCCCTCGGCACGCGCGTAGACTTTGTCGAAACCGATCACGCGCTGCGCTGCCACGAGGGTGCGGTTTATATGCCGGTCGTGCAGTTCGTAGTTTTCGCCAAGACGCGAGGCGATAATCTCCTTCAAATCGAAAGCCATGAGAAACAAAACTTCCGCGATTGACGTTCGAAACGCAAATCCCGTGGACGCTTCGCCCTGCGAAGCGTGCGTCGGGCGAAGATAAAGAAAAAGCTGCAGGATTCAGAGTGAATCCTGCAGCTCAATTTTCGAATTCAGCTTTGCTTAGTCTTGGACTATGACACGCTCAACTGTGCGATGCTCAGCGGGTCCCGTGTAATAAACCCGAACTTTTTGGCCGGCTCGCAGTGGTGCCGTCACCGCTTTGCCAGCGGCGTCGACAATGTTTGCAGCCGTGCCTAGGGCGAAACTTACCGGGCCTTGCTCGCCCCTGACGACAACCGTCTTGCCGGGCTCATAAGTAGTTACTGTGCCCGTCTCGTAAGTTGTGTTCGTAGTTGTTTGTGTCGCGGTCGACGGTCTTGTCGCCGTTGTTGTTTCTTCAGTCGTGGTCGTACTGGTTTGTGCAAATGCCAACGGCGCAACCATTCCGCAGACCAAAGCAATAATTGTTGTTTTCATCTGATGCCTCCTGTTGATTAGTTTACGTCCACAGTTCGTGACTCAAGGCTGCAGCGGACGCTCCTCTTTGTTAATTCCTTCATCCGCTTTGTTCTACGACGATTCAGCGTATGCCGATTTCATCGATTTGAGTGTGCGTTACGAATTCGGTAACATGAGACGTCAATGACGAGGAAACCATCGCAGAGTGATCCTGTTGTTACGCCCGAGCTGGTTAAACAACACGGCCTCACGCCCGAAGAATTTGAACAGATCAAGAAAATCCTCGGGCGCGAGCCGAACTTCACCGAACTCGGCATCTTTTCCGTGATGTGGAGCGAGCACTGCTCGTACAAGAACTCCAGGAAAGAACTGAAGAAGCTTCCCACAACCGGCGCGAATATTCTGGTCAAAGCCGGCGAAGAAAACGCAGGCGTGGTCGATATCGGTGACGGCTGGGCAGTCGCATTTAAAATCGAGAGCCATAATCACCCCAGCGCGATTGAGCCTTTTCAAGGGGCTGCTACGGGTGTTGGCGGAATCATTCGCGACATTTTCACAATGGGCGCGCGTCCGGAGTTTTGCCTGAATTCGTTACGCTTCGGGCCAATCGCTCAATCAAACATCAAAGATCAAACATCGAAAGTTGCCACCAATCGGCGGCTCTTCACCGGTGTCGTATCTGGAATCGCGCATTACGGTAATTGCGTCGGCATTCCCACTATTGGTGGTGAGATTTATCTCGATGAGAGTTTCGATGGCAATCCGCTGGTAAACGTTTTTTGTCTCGGCGTGTTGCGGCATGACGAACTCGCGCGCGGCGCCGCGCAAGGCGCAGGAAATCCCGTTTTCTACGTCGGCGCAGAAACGGGTCGCGACGGTCTCGCCGGCGCGGCGTTTGCCTCCCGCGAATTGACCGAGCAATCGCGCGAAGATCGTCCTGCAGTGCAAGTCGGCGATCCGTTCAAGGAAAAATTGCTGCTCGAAGCATGCCTCGAACTGATCGCTCGCGATGCAGTTGCCGGAATTCAAGACATGGGTGCCGCCGGCCTGACTTGTTCAACTTGCGAAACGGCAAGCCGCGGAGGGAGCGGGATCGAAATCGATCTGGCCAAAGTACCAAAACGCGAACCAGGCATGACACCGTATGAAATCATGCTTAGCGAATCACAGGAGCGGATGCTGATCATTGCGAAGCGCGGCCGTGAAGATGTCGTTCGCCAGGTGTTCGATAAGTGGGACGTGCCGTGCGCGGAGATCGGCCGTGTGACGAGCGACGGCATCATGCGCGTCCGGAACAACGGCACGATTGCGGCCGAAATTCCAGCGAAAGCTCTGGCTGATGACGCGCCGCTCTACTCGCGAGAAGCTCGGAAATTAACCACAGAGAACGCAGAGGACGCGGAGTTGATAAAAAAGATCTCGGCGGACTCTGCGTCTTCTGTGGCTGAATCCTTGCTAGAGCTTCTTCGGGACCCGACGATTGCATCGAAAAATTGGGTGTATCGGCAGTACGATCACACAGTTCGTACCGGTACTATCATTAAGCCCGGTTCTGATGCCGCAGTGTTTCTCGTTCGTTACGCGAACAAAATTCTCGCAGCGACCACCGATTGCAATTCACTCTATTGCGGGCTTGATCCACGCGAAGGCGGAAAAATTGCTGTCGCTGAAGCGGCACGCAATCTGACCTGCTCCGGCGCCCGGCCATTGGCCGTCACCGATTGCCTGAACTTCGGCAACCCGTATAAACCGGAAAACTTCTGGCAATTACGTGAAGCCGTTGAAGGCCTGGCCGAAGCCTGCCGCATGTTTGGAACGCCTGTTACCGGCGGAAATGTTTCGCTGTACAACGAGAGCCCGCTCGGCGTCGTCGATCCAACGCCAACAATCGCGATGGTCGGGCTAATTGACGAGGAAAAGCACATCACCACGCAGTGGTTCAAACAGGAGGGCGACTTAATCATTCTGGTCGGCGTGAAGACGGCCGGCCTTAGAGCCGCAGAAGACTGCGACGAAGGCGCGGCTCCAAGTCTTGGCGGCTCGCGTTTTCTGAAGGTGTGCCACGGGTTAAAAATCGGTCCGCCGCCACACATCGATCTCGCACACGAGCTCAAGGTGCAAAATGCTGTCCGCGAATTAATCCGTGAAGGGCTCGTGCAGAGCGCGCACGATTGCTCCGAGGGCGGACTTGCTGTTACACTCGCTGAATCCTGTTTCAATCCCGAACGGTTATTTGGAGCAGAGATTAATGTAGCGGGAGCCTCCTGCTTGCGCGGCAAAGGAGATGGCAAGCAAGACGCATGCGGTACACTATTCAACGAATCGCAGTCTCGAATCGTCATCTCGGTCAAACCGGAAAATCTTGATAATGCACTCGCGATATTACGCCGCCATGAGGTTCCATTTCAGCAGCTTGGGAAAGTTGGCGGCGACGAACTGCAGATTCGGATGGACGAGCAAACCTTTCGTTGGCGAGTTGCTGAGATTTACGACCAGTGGTGGAATGCGATTCGTCGTGCAGTTGAACAAGACGAAAGCATTCCGAGCTTGTGAATCGGCAAAAGGCGCGATTGAATCCGCTTCAATCTGATGAATTATTTGGTGTGACTAACCCCTCGAACAGACCAGATCCGGACCAGATGCCTGACTCGGCCGTTTTGCCGCAGCATGAGTGTGGGCTTTTCGGCGTGTTCGGGCATCCCAAGGCCGCGGTGTTGACGTATTATGGTCTGTTTGCCTTGCAACATCGCGGACAAGAGAGCGCCGGGATCGTCACAAGTAATGGACCTGGGACCAGCTTTCTCATGCACAAAGACATGGGTCTGGTGTCGCAGGTGTTTGGTCAGGACGAACTAGCAAGGCTGAAGGGTACGCGCGCGCTCGGGCACACACGTTACTCGACTACCGGCACCAGCACGATCAAGAACGCGCAACCTTTCGTGGTTGATTGCGTGCGCGGCCAGATGGCTATTGCGCATAACGGAAACTTAATTAACGCCGATATTCTGCGCGATGAACTCGAACGCAGAGGCTCAATTTTTCAGACTACCGCCGATAGCGAAATTATTTTGCACCTTCTTGCGCAGCCTTCGGACAATGGTGGAAATATTCTCGCGGCGTTGCGTCGTGTTGAGGGTGCATTTTCGCTGTTGATCATGAGCGAACGTGAGCTCATCGCGGTTCGCGAT
>DASXYB010000056.1:0-13687 GCA_036502745.1 Candidatus Udaeobacter sp. | reverse complement strand
CCGCGGCTGAACAAGCATGCGCAGAGTCTTTTTTGTGTAGCGACGGCAATGGCAGACCTTGTCATCCAATGTAGTCCAAAGGTGTGAAAAGCCGGGACATACAAGAGTAAGCCTCCTCCTGGGACTAGCTTTTGATGGATCTGGTCGAGTGCGCGCTGATCATCTTCGATGTGCTCAAAGACATTCAGTGAAAAAACAAATGGCAACGACTCGTCCCGGAGCGAATCGATATCCTGAAGTGCTTCGAAGCCTTCTTTGATTAGACGTTCTCTTTGCGAAACATCAGGCTCGATACAAAGCACCCGGTAACCTTCCTCGCGCAGACGCTTCGCGAAGGTGCCAGTGCCCGCGCCGAAATCGATCAGATCCTTTGATTCGGTGGATTCGCGGACCAACCGGGTCAGGTAATCGTTGTAGTTGTGTGCGCTCGTGAGCGCCTCGAGGATGTCGACGCCTGAGTATTGTCCTTCCATGAAGCTTTATTCCTTCGAAATAAATTATACTTAACAATCACATAAACAGCTCTCACCCCATCGCGCCATCCTATCTTTTTTCCTTCTTCGTAGGTTCGGCCATTATACGAAATGCCGACCTCGAACAGTCTAGCACCGGCTTTCGCTATCTTTGCGATAATCTCAGGCTCAAACCCAAACCGGTTTTCCTCAATGGTAATGCCGTCCAGGAATTCCCGCCGAAACACTTTGTAACACGTTTCCATATCCGTGAGGTTCAAGTTGGTAAACATATTAGAGAGCAGTGTGAGAAATCGGTTTCCAACCATATGCCAGAAGTAAACCACTCGATGAGGTCTGCCGCCCATAAACCGGGAGCCAAACACAACATCAGCATGGTCCTCCAGAATGGGTGCAATAAGAATGGGATACTCGTTCGGATCATACTCCAGGTCGGCATCCTGAACGATGACGAGATCCCCTGTGGCTCCTTGGAAACCGGCGCGCAATGCTGCTCCCTTTCCGCAATTGCGTTCCTGAAGCACGAGTTTGTCGACCCATCCGGGAGGTTTTCCTTTGAGAAGCTCTCTTGTTCCGTCGGTTGATCCGTCGTCGACGACAATAATTTCCACGTCTTCGACTGGTGCCGAGCGCACCGCTTCAACCACAGCTTCAATCGTCGATTGTTCGTTATAACAAGGAATAACGACGGATAACTTCATGTGGCATCAATTGATCGACCGAGAGGTAGAATCTAAGGTTGGAGCACCCGTCTCCGTTGTCAATGTCATGATTACAGCTCTTGAATTGGATTTCTCGCTACGTCTCCAACTGTACCCCTGAATCAACGGCAGGCGCTGAACGGCCTGATCTCTATCTATAAAAGGTACAAGAAGAGCGTATACCGGCGTCGCGTGATCGAGGCCAGTTTGGACGAGCCGAATCGCTTCGACTTGGCCATAATGCCAAATTCGGCTGTAACCGTAGTTATGGTGATCATCAATCGGAGCCGCTACGAATGGCTTCGGTAACAACACGTTTAAATATGCTGGATCGATGTTGGACAAAACGATACCAGGAGCGTCTTGGAACAACCGAGTGAATTCCTTCTGTGCCTCATACCAGAATGATTTGCGATTGTTACTCACGTAATGAAGAGCGTCCCAGGCTTGTGATCGGCCGCCCTGGGGCTTAAACCCTGATTGCGAAGGATAGCCGATACAGCTGAGCAAAAATAGCGCCAGCACTCCAACACTCCAGATCGAAAAACGGCCTTTAAGAGCCCGGCCGATTGCCCAGTCCGCAGGCGCAACGGCGAGCGCAACCAATAGAAAAAGAATAGGTAGGTAAAACCTGCCCTCGATATAGGCGTAAGTTACAATCGCCAGAAAATAGGCGCTTGCTGCTAACAATGCGCTGATCTCGAACCGCCGCATCCGAATAAACGCCAAGCCGAGAGCAGACAGAAAAATGAAAGCCGCGACTACGTAAGTGCCCGTGCCAAAAAGGTTCGCTACGCGATATTGATCCCAGCTGGCAGTGATCTCGGACCAAATCCAAGCGATTTGCGGAGGGACGTTGTGCAACGAAAAAGCAGTGTTGGTGGACAAGCCCCAGAATTCGTAACCGGTCTTGAACGGATGGCCAAATTGCAAAGTGTTCAGAATAAAGTACGGGCTTGCGGCCAACGCGAAGACAGCCAGGACAAGAGAGCAATGAGTAAACCACTTCGTCCGTGACTCGGCGCCCGGAAACAGAGCCATGGCGATTAATAACGGCGCGAGGAACAACAACTGTGGCCGTATGCATAAAGACAACCCAAGAACAATGGCGGCACAGTAAATCAGCCACCGGTGGCGCCAAGCGAGCCCCAGGTAGACAAGCGCAAAGGCGAGCACCGCGAAAGCACCACCGCTGAGATCGCTCATCGGCGACCGGCTAAATGTAATGAAGGCTGGTTGAGTTGCGAGTAACAGAGCCGCCAATCCTCCAGCAAGGGGTCTTCCAATCACAAAATAAAACACGAAACTGCCTGTTAGTAGTAACAAGCCGATTGTCTGATTTGTTCTAAATGGGGCCAGGATCCCATTGTGAGGCAGACATCTCAGCCAAGGGATCGTTAACACCGGATAGCCCGGTGGATAACGGGAAGGTAATCTGTCATAGCCAATCTGAATCGTGGGGGACCCTTCTTTCAAAATCGAGTTAGCCTGCGCGAAATATTCCACGGCGTCTGGATAAGGATTAAGATCAAGAAAGTCCGTCCGCTTGAAGTCGATGCGCAAAACCGTCCCGTAGTAAAAGAGGAGCGCTAGAACGAGGCAGAGAGTACCTATTACCACGTCAAACGAAAGTCGGCGATTAAGCGGCGCCAGAGTCGACTGACTTGTTTCCGCTGGATGCGAATTCTCGGCTTTGTTCTTAGCTATCATTGTTACAACGCGGCGAAAGCGTAATACTCAGATAATGATTGCTCTTTCGCGATGTCCCTTCCCGAGACAAGACCCTCGTTAAACAGCCGGGATGAGATGAGGAAATGATGATGCAGCATTGACGCTTATATCGTTGTGAGCGACGAAACAGTTACAACGCAAAACTTCTCTTGACCCGAATTCGAATAACGTCAATGAGGAATAATTGGTGACCAACCGGACGTCCCTTCGACAAAACATTCGTCGCACATTTAACGAGAAGGTCCCTTACCGGCAAATCCGAAAGTTGGTGCACTGTGGATTGGATCCAAACGCGTATCAGATATAGGTTCACCCGCACGAAGGCACGAGCGTGGGAAACTGCTCGCGATATTATGCAGATCCCACGGGTATTTCGATTGAATATCCCGCTCAATCCGCTTCAGCCAGCAATGTGAGAGCGGTCCCTTTCACGCGAATATTTTTTGCAAACCCACGTTTTCACAATTGACTTCCATCTCACCAGCTTTATCAAATTTCCACATGATTAATCAGCAGATTATCGACAACGCACCTGATATCCGGCAGGCTTTTCAGAGCGCGCTTCCCTTCCGTCACGTCCAGATCGACAACTTTCTTAACTCCGAGATCTGCGAAGGGCTACTTAGGGATTTCCCGAGCTTCGACAAAGAAAAGGCGAAGAATGAGCTCGGGCACGTTGGCGGGAAAGCAGTGATGGAAAATGTCAGTTCGATCAGCCCGTTTTACGCAAAATTTTATGACTACATCAATTCGAAAGGTTTCCTCGAAATAATCTCTAACCTGACCGGCATTCCCGACCTGCTTGCTGATGAGACTCTGTTTGGTGGTGGGACGCATGAAAACCTGGATGGTCAATACCTCGACGCGCACATCGATTTCAACATCGATGAAAAGCGAATGCTGCATCGAAGACTAAATATTCTTATCTATTTGAACAAGGAATGGGAGGAGTCTTGGGGCGGGTCGATAGAATTGCACTCCAATCCGCGGATTCCTGAAACCAATGAAATCAAAGCCTTCGTCCCGTTGTTCAATCGGGCGGTGTTTTTCGAAACTAATGAGTATAGCTGGCACGGATTTCCAGTGATTCGCCTACCTCAAGACAAGAAAGATTTGTCCCGGAAGTCATTCTCAATTTATCTCTATACAAAGGATCGCCCCGCCGAAGAAGTTGTAGCGCCACATACCACTTTTTATGTAGCCCGGCCGTTTCCCAGTCACGTCAAGTCCGGCCAAGTTCTTGCGGAAAGCGACTACCAGTACCTGCGTGGCTTGATGGCTAATAGAGATGGCCTTATCCAAATGTATCAAGACTTGCTTATCCAAAAGGAACAGCGTCTGAGAGATTTGATGCACGCCAATCAACAGAAAGTCTAGGTTCATTACCGCACGCTACCTGACCTTGGGGCCGCCCTTCAGACTCGCGAGACTAGCTGGGGAACTTGGATCGTGATCATCAAAGGCGAAGAGAATTCTAACTGCAGGCCGTGTCCTATTTGCGATACCGCCGCGCGAAGATGTGGTCTCATCGGTCGCCTTGACACGACATTTACCGGAAACCTTGTTATTCGCCAGTACAACCTTACCTACTGCACGTGCCAGGCATTGATTTATCTCGATCCAATGCCACCCAAGGAGGATTTGGAAGCGATCTATATCAAGAGTGATCAATTCACCGATCCCATTTACACTGACCCTGCGCACGTAGATGCGATTAATCAGTACATGTCTGACTGCTTGAGGAGAATCTTGTCGGCTCGATCGGTCCCTTTGCCGCAGCCACTGTCGATCCTTGAGGTAGGAGCTGGCCGCGCCTGGATGTGTCGAGCCGCCAAGCAGCTAGATGGCTCATGCAAGACCACCGCTCAAGATGTTTCGGCGGAAATGGCAAACGAGTGCGGATGGGTCGATCGATATCTCGTTTGTCCTGTCTCAGATCCGCAGTTGAACTCGTTAGGACCATTCGACGTTATTTCGCTTACGCATGTGATTGAACATTTGCCGGATCCAGTTGTAGCTATGCAGCGTTGCAAATCGCTGTTAGCCAGAGGTGGAACAATTTTCGTGACCGCTCCACATCGTCCCGAGGGATGGCAAGCGGGAAAAAGCACCATTTCTGAATGGAGGCAATACTCCTACAACCACGTGCCGGCACACATACAATATTTTTCCAAGGAAAGTATGGAGAAGCTCGCTGAGAGGTCCGGATGCAAGCTGTCTTACTGGGCAGACCGGCACGAAAACGGCCAAGCCTTTGAAGCATGGCTCGGGCGAAGTGAAGAATAACGAGCGGGGCGTAGTTTTCTCGCCTGTTACTTCCCATGGGTTGACCGGCAATTAAGGGTCACGCCTCAGGGCGCTTAGCTTTTCTCGTGAGGCTCAGTGGTTTGGACAATCGTGCAATCGCGCGCGGTGTGCATTCGTATTTTATTGCGGCATGGCGAGCAAAAACGCGGCGCGATTTCTCCGCTTCGATTACGCGAGCTGAACGGATGCCGTGATGAACGAATGACGATGGAATTGAATGCAAGAGCGGGACAAACAGATCGACGTGGGCGCGCGGCCGCCGGGACGCAGCTTTTTTTCATTGTTCACCTCGCGATTTCGCTGCCCGCCTAAGTTCGAGATCCTGAATAAAATGCGCATCCGTTAAAGTTTTTGCTGGACTTGAATGGCCGTCATTGCCATGCTCGGCGCGCTATTTACAAAAAAAGACAACAAAATAAATGCTTATGAAAAGATGCTTACGAATCGTGGTCGCTGGTGTGTTCATTGCCTTGTCCCATTTAGCGAGCGCAACCCAGGCTGATGATACTACGATAACGATTACAGGGCACACGGCGGGTGCTACACCCTTTATCAGCAGATTAACGCTGGACGTTAGCAATACAAGTGTTCTGAAGAGCATTCAGTTCGCCATCGACCCGAAACCGGGCTCCGTCACCCGGCCACTGTCAGGCACTTACTCCAATCAGTACCTTGTGAGCAGGGGGTTTGAAACTCCGCCACAGGTAATTGTGCCGGTCTACGGGCTTTATGCTGGATACTCAAACATCGTAAGACTGACTTATCGGTTTCAGGACAATTCCTCAAAGCAAGCGGTGACCTCCATCGCGACCGCCGCTTTCGATGATCAAGGCTGTGGCTACAACACTCCTACTGTACTTCAACCCAGGTCGAACAGTATTCAATTGAGTTACGATTATATCTTTGACAGGTCCGCTTGCGGGACTTTCTCACCTGTCATTCTCGATTCCGATGGAGCATTGCGATGGGTGAGCCCGCTAGCCACGATGGGCGCTCTTTTTGCCGCTAGCACGTTTTATGATAACGCAGTATACGTGACGCAAGGCACCCAGTTGGTTCGCATCGAGCTTGATGGGACGGTGCTCGTAATTGCAGACTATAGTAGTCTCGGCGCGGTTCACTTCCATCATAATATCGATGTCGGTAAAACAGGACTACTCCTTGAGCCGGATACCACGTCTTACTTCGAATCGACAATTTGGGAGGTTGATAGCCACGACGGTCATGTGTTGAAGACGTTTAACATGGCTAACATCATTAGCGCAGCAATGATTGCTGGAGGTGACGACCCAAGCCAGTTCGTCTTCCCAACGCCGACCGACTGGTTCCATAACAATGGCGCCGCGTACAACCGGGCCGATGATTCTCTGATTGTTTCCAGCCGCGAGAACTTTGTTATTGCTCTGGATTATAACAGCACTGCCATCCAATGGATCCTGGGAGATCCAACGAAGAAGTGGCACCAATTCGCCTCTCTGCGAAATTTTGCAATTGGGGTCGCGTCTGGCAGCCTGCCACCGATAGGCCAGCACTCTCCCTCGATTACTTTTGATCAAAGTCTTCTGGTCTTTGATAACGGCCAAATGAGTCAGTTCCAGACTCCTCCAGGGGCTCAACGCGACTATGCGAGTCCCCGCAAGTATACCTTGGACCTGGTAGCAAACGTTGTCACTGAAGTGTGGAACTATCCCGCTAACGAGAGCATCAAAAGCCCCTTCTGCGGAAGCTGTTATGAGGATGCGCCGTTCAACTATCTAATCGATTACGCGTTCGTTAACGGCGGTGGACCGCCTAGCGTTCCCACATTCGCGCGGCTAACGGGCTTGGATGCCACCGGCGAAAAAACTTTCTATTATCAATATCCGACCGTGGGTTGTAATACTGCTTACAATTCACTTCCGATTCATTTGGAAAGTACGAAATTTCCGACAGTGGGGCCTCAAGATCTCAACCTCTCTACCCGGGGGATGGTTGGAACGGGTGACAACGTTCTGATCGGTGGGTTTATCATCACTGGAACCGATCCCAAGACGGTAGTGCTCCGCGCGCTGGGGCCATCGCTCAGCGGGTTTGGAGTTTCCGGCGTGCTCGCCAACCCGGTTCTCAGTCTTTATGACTCTTCCCATACTCTTATCACAACCAACGACGACTGGGAGGGCGATCCAAACCACTTCATAGTGGAGTCGAACGGACTTGCGCCGAGCAATCTAGCGGAATCGGCCACTGCATTGACCCTGGCGCCGGGCGCCTACACGGTGATAGTCACCGGAAAGAATTCGTCCACGGGAATTGCCTTGGTCGAGCTTTACGATGTCTCGCCACTATCCAACTCTACGATCGAGAACATGAGCACCCGCGGTTCGGTCGGCACTGGCGATGACGTACTTATCAGCGGCTTTATTGTTGGAGACGTTGGAAGTTCGACAGTCGTGGTGCGCGCCATTGGTCCGTCGCTGGCTTCTTATGGTTTGAGCGGAGTGCTAAGCGATCCTACATTAACAATCTACGATTCGAGGGGCTCTGTTATCGCGAGCAACGACAACTGGCTAGACAACATTAACTCGTTCGATGTCCGGAAAAATGCACTCTCACCAATCGATCCGCTCGAATCGGCACTCGTGCTTCATCTGCCAGCAGGGGCTTATACCGCTGTCCTGCGCGGGACCAACGACGGTACAGGCATTGGCTTAGTCGAAGTCTATAGCCTTCAGTAAGGCGAACTCGATCTAACAAGTACATTCATTGCTTTTCAGATTTGATTCGCGTTGTATTGCTAGTCGGTTTTATGCCTTGGGTTAATTTTCAAACTGATCGCAGAGCTTTATATGGAACAAATGAACTTCGCCGGAACGCGATGTCCGGCACTCTGAATTAGCCTTTACACCCATTCGCAGGAACTGCGTCTCATGATTGCTGCTGGACTCGAATGAACTTCTTAGGGAGAACCGTATAAGAACAGACGCCGTATGAAGCGATACTCACTCGTCGTCATCGGTGTCGTGTTCATGGCCTTGTCGCAGTTGGCCAGCGCGACCCAGGCTGATGACACTACGATAACAATCACAGGTCACACAGCAGGTGCCACACCCTTTATCAGTAAATTGACGCTGGAAGTGAGCAACACAAGCGTTCTGAAGAGCGTTCAGTTCGCGATCGACCCGAAACCCGGCTCTGTCACCCGTCCATTATCAGCTACTTATTCCAATGACTACCTTGTGAGCCGGGGGTTTGAAGAGCCGCCGCAGATCATCTTGCCAGTCTACGGACTGTACGCCGGATACCCGAATATCGTAAGGCTGACTTATCACTTTCAGGACGGTTCTTCAAAGCAAGATGTCACCGCTGTTACGACCGCGACTTTCGATGATCCGTGCGGATATACCGATCCGATCATCGTGAAAGCACGTACAAACAATACCGATTTGAGCTACGATTACATCATACTTAAGGGCGATTGTAGCTATTTCGAACCTGCTATTATCGACACCGACGGCGCACTGCGGTGGGTGGGCACAGCTAACATCGCGGCCGGTAATTTCATCTTCTATGATAACGCCGTGTATTTGGGTCATGGCCACTTACTTACTCGGATCGAGCTAGATGGTGCTTTCACCCAGATTGGCGATTACAGCGGTCTCGGAGTTGTCAATTTCCACCATAATATCGACCGGGGCAAAAATGGCATCATCCTGGACGCGAGTACCACAACCTATTTCGAATCGACACTAATCGAGGTGAACGTTTCAGGCACTGTCTTGAAGCAGTGGAATATGGCCAGCATTATCAGCGCAGCCATGATCGCCGGAGGAGACGATCCCAGCCAGTTCGTTTATCCTGCACCGACCGACTGGTTTCATCTCAACGGTTGCGCCTATAACAGAGCAGACGACTCCTTGATCATTTCAAGCCGGGACAATTTCCTCATATGCCTCGACTATGAAACGAACGCGATCAAATGGATCCTGGGCGATCCAATGAAAAAATGGCACCAATTTCCGTCTCTGAGGCAATTCGCGCTTTCGATCGCGCCTGGCAGCCTACCTCCGATCGGGCAACACGCCCCTTCGATTACTTACGATCAAAACCTGTTAGTTCTTGATAACGGACAAAAGAGCATCTTTCAGATGCCACCGGGAGACCAACGTGACTATGCCAGTCCTCGCAAGTATAGCTTGGACCTGGCAGCAAAGACTGCGACTGAAGTCTGGAACTTCCCAATGAACGAGAGTGTCAACTGCCCGTTCTGCGGAAGCGCCTATGAGGACGCGCCGAAGAACTACCTCATCGACTATGCATTGGAAAACCCCGATGGACAAAACGGCTTCGCGCACCTGCTAGGTCTGAACGCCGCTGGCGAGACGATTTTTTCCTATCGCTACCCGACCACGAGCTGTGGGAAGATCTACCGGGCAGTTCCGATTCATCTGGAAAATACGAAATTTCCGACAGTGGGGCCTCAAGAGGTCAACCTCTCTACCCGGGGGATGGTGGGAACTGGTGACAACGTTCTAATCGGAGGCTTCATTATCAGCGGAACCGATCCCAAGACCGTAGTGCTCCGCGCGCTGGGGCCGTCGCTCAGCGGGTTTGGAGTTTCCGGCGTGCTCGCGAACCCGGTTCTCAGTCTTTATAACTCTTCCCACACTCTCATCGCAACCAACGACAACTGGCAGTCCGATCCAAACCACTTCATAGTAGAGTCCAACGGACTTGCGCCGAGTAATCTAGCGGAATCGGCCACTGCATTGACCCTGGCGCCGGGCGCCTACACAACGATAGTCACGGGAAAGGATTCGTCCGCGGGGATTGCCTTGGTCGAGCTTTACGATATCTCGCCGCTATCCAACTCTACGATCGAGAACATGAGCACTCGAGGTTTGGTCGGCACGGACGCCAACGTGCTTATCAGTGGCTTTATTGTTGGCGACGTTGGAAGTTCGACCGTGGTGGTGCGCGCCATTGGTCCATCGCTGGCTTTTCGCGGTGTGAGCGGAGTGCTAATCGATCCCACACTGACGATCTATGATTCGACTGGCTCTGTTATCGCGAGCAATGACAACTGGCTGGACGATGTCAATTGGTTCGACGTCCGGAAGAATGCACTCTCGCCAATAGATCAGCGCGAATCGGCACTGGTGCTTCATCTGCCAGCCGGAAAATATACTGCCATTGTTCGCGGAGCCAATGGCGCTACGGGCAACGCACTACTCGAGGTTTACGATCTTCACTAGTGCGTTTAAGCCGTATCGAATAACAGCACGCGCGGAAACGACAGTCCTAAGACCACACGCTGTGTGACCGGGTGGATCCTAACAGGCGGTTCGAGTTTGGAGAAATTTTACGCTTGACCCGCTGCAACGCACGGTGCTAAGACGCTTTTGATCACGTCCTGCGACGTTCCAAGGAAATCTTTTGGCACACTGAATTAGCCAGGGAGAACCCTGGACTAGCGCTTCGCGCGATCCCAAAATCAATTGGAGCCGGGGTACACTCAAGTGAAATGGCAACCCTTTCTTGGAGATGGCATTTTTTTGGATGACTCCGCGGTTCCCGGGCGAGCTGGGTGGGCAGTTCACGCCTTCAACAGGGTAAATTGCAAACAAATGAAAAGAGAAAAATGAAAACACTAATAACATCCAACCGCTCGCTGTCGCGCTGCGGTTTTTTTACACTGGCAATTGCGCTCTGCTGGGTTGCGCTTTCGCCATCTCTCAAAGCACAATGCCAAAGCGCGTGTCCCGGAGGTGCAAACACAGCCCTTGGAGTGAACGCGCTGGGTAATGTCAATCCCGCCGTGGGCATCAACAACACCGCGGTGGGTGCGAATGCGCTCAGTAGCAATACTGACGGTTTTAGTAACGTGGCGGTCGGTGCTTCCGCGCTCGCCAACAACACCACTGGCCAATTCAACATGGCCATTGGGACAGAGGCGCTCAGGGACAACAACGCGAACTTCAATCTGGCCATCGGTTTTCGCGTGGGTTTTCTTAACACCACTGGGAAGCATCTCACCGGAATTGGCGCTGCAGCTATGAGGAATAACACAACGGGGGAGTTTAACACGGCTATTGGTGCGGACGCGTTGAGGGAAAACTCAACTACCAGTTTTAATGTCGCTGTCGGTGACGACGCGCTGACAAGTTTCAATGGCACTGCCTCTACTGATGGCGCTAACACGGCTCTTGGCAGCATTGCGCTCAATGTCCTAACAAGTGGACAGGAAAACGTGGCGGTTGGCCGGCGAGCGGGGGAGACCCTGACTGACGGCAGCAACAACGTTATCGTCGGGTGGCGTGCCGGTGACAATCTTGCTACGGGGGATGGCAATACCTTTATCGGCGACCAGGCCGGCCAAAACGAAGGCCCAGGCGTAAGTGATGTTATTTGCCTCGGCACGCCTGGCGATACCCAATCTACCGGGCAGACGACTAATAACAGATGCTACATTGGCCACATCGTAGGTGTGACAACGGGAGGACCAAGCCCCAGTGTGCCCGTCGTTATAGACCAGGATGGCCAGCTCGGCACAGTAGCCTCATCGCGCCGGTTTAAAGAAGACATTGAACCGATCGATCAGGCCAGCGAAGCTGTCTTAAAACTCAAGCCAGTGACGTTTCATTACAAAAACCGAGACGTTAAAAAGGACCTGACACCGCAATTTGGCTTGATAGCGGAAGACGTAGAACAGGTAAATCGCGATCTAGTCGCGTACGGCAAGGACGGTAAGGTTTATTCCGTGCGTTATGATGCGGTGGATGTGATGTTGCTCAATGAGTTCCTCAAAGAGCACAAAAAAGTCGAGGAACAGCAGGCCAGTATCGCTGACTTAAAATCGACAGTCGCCTCGCAACAGAAGGACATGGGGGTCCTTTCTGCGCAGCTCAAAGAGCAGGCAAGTCAAATTCAGAAAGTGAGCGCTCGGCTCGAAGCGAGCAAACCAGCGGCGAAAGTAGTCGCAAATAAATAAAGCTTTGCATTTGGTGGCGCTCGCTTCCGCGGGCGCCACCTTTATGCTGTTGCACCGCGATAGCCTGAGAATCCCTCACTCGGCACCTGACGCGCCAGTTCCCCCGCTACAACGGCCGGGTTCGATGCGAGCGCAGAGGCTAATTTGCATTTGCGCCGGTAAGGTCAGGCGCATAAGGACGGGAGTTCGGACGTGTTTGCGGGCGGTGGCGAGATTGCGTGTCTGCCTCCACCTTGATTAGCAAAGAAACAAATCCTCGACCGGGGTGCGTTTCGAAGTAAGTCAAACTGAATGGAAACTGTACCGTATTTGGATCTTCGAGCACAGTATCGGACCCTGCGCAGCGAAGTGTTAGCGGCGTTGGACGAAGTTTGTGAATCGACGAGCTTCGCTCAGGGACGAGCAACGTCAGAGTTCGAGGCGGAATTCGCAGCGTATTGCGGAGTTGATCATTGTATCAGCTTAAACAGCGGGACGAGCGCGCTGCATGTGGCGTTGCGCTGTCTCGATGTCGGTCCAGGAGACGAAGTCTTAACGGTTTCGATGACATTCATAGCAACCGCCTGGGCAATTAGTTATGTCGGCGCTACGCCGGTGTTCGTCGATATTGACCCTGTTCGTCGCACGTTGAATCCGGACAACCTCGAAGCAGCAATCACGTCTCGCACCAAAGCAATTATCCCGGTGCATTTGTATGGAATGCCGGCGGAGATGGATCGCATCATGGCGATTTCAGAGCGATACGGACTCCCTGTGATCGAAGATGCCGCGCAGGCGGTCGGCGCAACATACCGTGGCAAACGCGCAGGCCAGTTTGGCCAAATTGCGTGTTTCAGTTTTTACCCGACGAAAAATCTCGGAGGGTACGGGGAAGGCGGCGCTTTGATCACGAACGATGCATCCGTAGCGCGCCGTGCGCGTTCTCTCCGCGATCACGCACAAAGCCAAAAATATTTGCACGATGAAATTGGGTACAACTACCGAATGGATAGCTTTCAGGGGGCCGTGCTTTCCATAAAGCTCAAGCACCTCGATGAGTGGAATACGGCTCGGGTTGATCGCGCGCGACAATACACAGAATTGCTGAAGGACTCGTCATACAAGCTGCCAGCAGACATGTCCGATTCCGAGTGCGTCTGGCACTGTTACGTAATCGCAACTCCAGAGCGCGATCGTGTTCGCTCTGCCTTGCAGGACGTTGGGATTCAGAGCGGCGTTCATTATCCTGTGCCGATTCACCTGCAAAAAGCTTATGCCCACCTTGGCTATCGATCAGGCGACCTGCCAGTGACGGAAGCGCTGTGCGAACATTGTCTTTCACTTCCGATCTATCCCGAACTCTCGAAAGAGAAAATGTCCCGGGTTGTTTCCGTTCTCCTCGATTTGGAGAATCGCTGAAGCGCCACGGAGGGATCCGATAGGGCAAGAACAAATCGCGTTTGTAATCCGCCGTCTATCAGTGACGATCACGAATGGCAGCGGAACGCGATTACGTTCTCGGTACACAT
>DASXYB010000055.1:0-4318 GCA_036502745.1 Candidatus Udaeobacter sp. | reverse complement strand
CTGTAGGGCGTCCATGGGAGACGCCAAAAAAGATGGCTATTTCCTCAATAACTGCCGCAGCACAAAAGGCAAAATTCCGCCGTGCCGATAATAATCGATCTCGATCGGCGTATCGATTCGAAGCTTCACTGGCGACGCGCGCTTCTCTCCGTTCATTCGTTCGATCTCCAGCGTCAGCTGTTGTCCAGGTTTGATCGATTCGGACAATCCCGTGATCGAAAACTTCTCCGAGCCGTCGAGTCCGAGTGATTGTGCGGATGTGCCCTCAACAAACTGCAACGGCAACACGCCCATTCCAACCAGGTTCGAACGGTGAATTCGCTCAAAGCTTGCCGCGATCACCGCCTTCACGCCTAACAAACGCGTCCCTTTCGCTGCCCAATCGCGCGATGAACCTGTCCCATATTCGTGACCGGCGAGAATGACCAACGGGGTCCTTGTTTGTGCGTATTTCATGGCCGCATCGAAGATCGACATCTGTTCGCCCTCGCCATTCCTAAAATATTTCGTCACGCCGCCTTCCGTTCCGGGCACCATGAGATTTTTGATTCGCACGTTTGCGAATGTGCCGCGGGTCATCACCAGATCATTGCCGCGGCGGCTGCCGTAACTATTGAAATCGCGCGCCTGAACTCCGCGTGACATCAAATATTTTCCGGCGGGGGAACTCTCTTTTATTGCTCCCGCAGGCGAAATGTGATCAGTCGTGACGGTGTCGCCGAAAATGCCAAGCGCGCGAGCGCCGTGGATTTCCGCAATGTGGCCGGGTTCCATCGAAAAGTTTTCGAAAAACGGCGGATCATGAATGTAATCACTTTTGTCGTCCCACTCGTAAATGTCGCCTGTGCTCGATGGAATTTCGTACCACTTCGGATTTTGCCCTGCGAAATCGCGATAAAATTTGCGGAAAGTTTCGGGTGTTAGCGCGGACTGCATGGTGTTTCGGATCTCGCTAAGAGTCGGCCACAGATCGCGAAGGAAAGTTTCTTTGCCGTGCTTATCCTTGCCAAGTGGATCGCGGGAAAGATCGATATGAACTCGGCCGGCGAGGGCAAAGGCGACAACCAACGGCGGCGACATCAGAAAATTCGCTTTGATGTGCTGATGCACGCGCGCTTCAAAATTCCGATTTCCCGAAAGAACTGAAGCTGCAACCAGATCGTATTTGTTAATTGTCTTTTCGATGTTTGGATGCAGCGGTCCCGAGTTGCCGATGCAAGTGGTGCAACCGTAGCCGACGAGATTGAATCCGAGCTGATCGAGATATGTTTGGAGTCCCGTCTTTTCCAAGTAATCGGAAACAACTCGCGACCCTGGTGCGAGCGACGTTTTCACCGCGGCATCGACATGCAGACCACGCTCGACTGCTTTTTTCGCCAGCAATCCAGCGGCAATCATGACGCTGGGGTTGCTCGTGTTTGTGCAGCTCGTTATGGCGGCGATCAGGACGCTGCCGTGGCCGATGTGAGCTCGCCCTCGCGCGAACACATTCGGCGATTCAGCTTCGATTTCCGTGGCGGGATCGGGTGTCGGTCGGTTTGCAACCATCTCCAGCACGTTGCGCGCTTCACCCGGTTTGATTCCCTGATCTTCTTTGGTATCCGTCGAAAACATCGCGCCGTTGCGTGGCGCGCTCCCATTCAATTCGACGACGTGCTTTTCGCGAAGGTCGACCTCGTTCTTTCCGTAGCCGCCGTCGTGCACCGGTTTTTGAAGGAGCTCGCGAAACTTACTCCCGAGCTCTGGCAAATTAATCCGGTCCTGAGGCCTCTTCGGTCCGGCGACGCTCGGCTGCACGTCGCTCAGATCCAAATCGATATCGATGCTGTAATCGATTTCGCCTTTTCGCGGCATACCAAACATGTTCTGTGCGCGAAAATAATTTTCGAAAGCAAGACATACTTCCTCGGTGCGGCCCGTCGCCCGCAAATAATTCACTGACTCGTGATCAACCGGGAAAAAGCCCATCGTCGCGCCGTACTCAGGCGACATGTTGCCGATGGTTGCTCGGTCAGGAACCGGCAGCGATGCGGCGCCCGGGCCGTAAAACTCAACAAATTTTCCAACGACTTTTTGCGCGCGCAGCAACTGGGTGATGTGCAATACGAGATCCGTCGCTGTCACCCCTTCGCGCAATTGTCCGGTCAAGTGCACGCCTACAACTTCCGGCGTCAGAAAGTACACCGGCTGCCCGAGCATTCCTGCTTCCGCCTCAATTCCACCCACTCCCCAGCCAACCACGCCGAGACCATTGATCATCGTCGTATGCGAATCCGTGCCGACCAATGTGTCGGGAAAGTAAAGAGTAGATACTTGATTGTTGATCGTTGATTGCGTGGAAAGCACGCCTTTCGCGAGATATTCCAAATTCACCTGATGCACGATGCCGATTCCCGGCGGAATGAGCTGGAAAGTCTTGAAAGCTTGCTGGCCCCACTTGAGAAACTGGTAACGCTCGCGATTGCGCTTGAACTCCATGTCTAAATTGAGTTCCAACGCGCGCGGCGAACCGAAGAAATCGACCTGCACAGAGTGATCCACAACGAGATCGACCGGCACGAGCGGTTCGATGATCTTCGGGTTGCCTCCGAGACGTTGCACAGCGCTGCGCATCGCCGCGAGGTCGACAATCAGCGGAACTCCGGTGAAGTCTTGTAAAACAATACGCGCAACCACGAATGGGATCTCCTCATTCGCGGGTGATTTCGCGTTCCATTTCGCAAGCGCTTCAACGTCTTTACGCCGGACCTTTGTCCCGTCGCAGTTGCGCAACACCGATTCGAGAACAATTCGAATGCTCACCGGCGACCGCGAAATTTTGCCGATTCCTTGTTCTTCTAGCGCGGGAAGTGAATAGAGCCAGCCTTCACGACGTTCCCCAGCGTCGAATTTTCTCAGCGTTTTAAATTCATCATGCATAAACACGCGTGTCATTCCGAGCCAAGCGAAGCGGAGTCGAGGAATCGCGCGGCAGTATTGTTGGTTCGGCGACGGGATGTCTCGACTTCGTTCGACATGACTGCATCATTTCAGCTCCGCCAGCTTCGCTTTGATCTTCTCGAAATTCGGCAACTGCCGCGCGTCGTCGTTGCTCTCGGCGTATTGAACCACGCCATTTCTATCGATGATAAACGCAGAGCGCTTGGGTACGCCGCTCATTCCGAGATTCATTTGCGGAAGGAATGAGTCGTACATCACGCCATACTCCTTCGCGACCTTATGTTCGTAGTCGCTCAGCAAAGGCACAGTGATCTTCTCTTTTTGCGACCATGCTTCCTGCGCAAACGGATTGTCTCCGCTGATTCCATAAACGACCGCATTCAAACTCGTATAAGCGTTCAGGCCCGCGCTGACTTCGCACATTTCGGTGGTGCACGTACCCGTGAACGCCATCGGGAAGAAAAGCAGCAATGTGTTTCCTTTTCCGAAACTCTCGCTGAGCTTCATCTGTTTCGGTCCGTCAGCGGTTTTTGTCGATAAGGTGAAGTCTGGCGCTTTAGTTCCAACAGCAACTGGCATAAGTGAATTCTCCGTTTGTGATTTGGTGCGAAAATTCAGTATAGGTTTGGCATTCAACGGGTCAAAGGAGATCGTGAAGCGTTGAAGCGGCGAGGCTAGTTGTCATTGTGAGAGCAGCGAAGAATCTCTGATTTATTCTTCTGGGACTGCTCCCCGCTAAAACAGAGATGTTTCGCTTTGCTAAAGTGACAGCGCTGCCGGTTCAACTTTTTAGCCGTTCAGCGGTTCAACCTTCACAATGCAACTATTCTGGTGGTTTTTGACGATCGTGCTGTTCGCTATCGGTTTGATAGGCACCGTCGCGCCGGCTCTCCCAGGCACCACCATTATTCTCGCTGCTGCAATCATTCATCGGATCCTGCTCGGCCCGGACAAGAGCATTGGCTGGCACGCGATCATTGTGCTGGTCCTGCTGACAGTCGCCACCTACATGATCGACGTTCTTGCTGGCTACTTCGGAGCAAAATATTTCGGCGCGACCAAATGGGGAACGTTCGGCGCGATTCTAGGCGCATCAGTGGGATTGTTCTTCGGCCTCATTGGCTTGTTTGTTGGTCCGGTGATTGGCGCGATCATCGGTGAAGTCATCGCGGGCAAACGCATGATTGACGCTGGCCGCGCGGGGTGGGGAAGTTTGCTCGGAAACATTGGCGCCATGCTCGCGAAGCTCATCATCGCGCTGGCAATGATTGTCGTTTTTCTGACCACCGTTCCCTCACCGTTTTGAGTCATCGCGCTCCTGCTTTCCTGCTTTCCTGATTATGATATACTTCCCGGCGATGGCAGATGATCGCTGGTG
>DASXYB010000054.1:0-11652 GCA_036502745.1 Candidatus Udaeobacter sp. | reverse complement strand
GACGGGTTATCGGCGCTTCGGCACATTTCGTTTCACGCGCTTCCGGGCACGACGACTGCGCTGGTCGGCGCGACAGGGGCGGGAAAATCGACGCTCGTGAATTTGCTCGTGCGCTTTTACGAATTCGACTCGGGCCAGATTCACGTCGATGACAAATCCGTTCGAGAGTACGACCTGCGCAGTTTGCGAGAAGCGATCGGCGTTGTGACACAGGAAAGCTTCCTCTTCAACGGATCGATCCGCGAAAATCTTTTGATGGGCAAACCAACTGCCACCGAGGCGGAAGTATGGCGCGCGGTGGATGCCGCGAATGCGCGACAGTTCATCGAACGTTTGCCGCAGGGGTTAGAAAGCGTGGTCGGCGAGCGCGGCGTGAAATTGAGCGTGGGCGAGAAACAACGGCTCTCGATTGCCCGTGCGCTGCTCAAGGATCCGCCGATTTTGATTCTCGATGAAGCAACTGCCAGTGTGGATACAGCAACGGAACGATTAATCCAGGAGGCGCTCGAACATTTGATGGCGAATCGAACGTCGATTGTAATTGCGCACCGGCTTTCGACGATCGTTGGTGCGGACCAGATCCTGGTGCTGGATCACGGTCGTGTTGTCGAGCGAGGCACGCATGAGGAATTGCTCGTGCTGGATCAAAAATACGCGCAGCTGTGCCGGCAGAGTCTTTTAGAGTCGTCGCCTCAACGCGAAGCAGAATCTGAAGAGGAAATTGTCACCTCACAAGTTGCCGAACCGGAAGAGCAGCGATTGCCGGTCTAACAACTTGGCAAAGAAAATGGCTGAATCAGGAGAGATCGCGCAGCAAAAGGTCCTGGTATTTTCGCTCTAGCTCGTCATAACGCTGCTGGGTCTCGGCAAGCGCGCGCCGTTCGTCCTGGAGGGTTTGCTCAAGATCGCGAATTCGTTCGTGAAGACGGCCGGACATTTTCGCCACCCCCGGCCCGACTGGATCACCGAGTTGAATTTCGAATTGATTTTCGTCGGTCGCCAACGGCGCAGTTTCCCACAAATCGGGCATTTCCCGGACCTGGCGGCGAGTACCGTCACAACTGTTGATCACCACAGTTTCACCATCAATTTCGCCAAGGCGAATAAATTCCCGCAAGGTGCCGAGCGTGGTCGGTCCATAGTAATGCTCACTTGTGAGCTCGACGAGCCAGTCCATGCTCAACTGCGGGAGCATCGGCGCTTTGACCCAGCTTTGTCCATCGTTCGACACGGTGTCGTGCGGCGCGATTTGGGCCGCAGCAGCCCAACGCGTGATTTGGTCGAAATGCACCGGTCCGAACGTGCTTCCGTCCTCGTGTTTGCGAAGAAACCACTTTTGGTTCACCGGGGGACCTCGTTGTTCGTTAGGGTGACGGCGAGCCGGAGGCGGCAGGCGATGCCGTCGGAACAGTGATGGTTTGGCCGGCCTGCAATTTACGGCCGTCTTCGATGTGATTCGCTTTTTGTAACTCGTCCACGGTGACTTTGTACATTTTCGCGATGGATGTGAGCGTTTCTCCGCGCGCAACAGTGTGGGTGTTGCCTTCGACCGGGGAATGCGATGCGGCTATGCCCGAAGCGGCAGCGGTTGCCGGGGCAGGTGTAGCTTCTCCGACGATTACTCCTGGCCGAGCATGCGAGAGTTGTTGCTCCAGTTTGAGAATCTCCTGAGAAAGCGCGTCGATTTTGGCGTTTTGTTCGTCAATCTTTTTTGCCAGAGCTTCAAACTGCGCGGAGTCGGTTAATTTTGTCTCGTGCGGCACGGGAGTCTGCCCAGAAGCAGTCCAAAGCGCGAAATAGCTCATCGCGCAGAAAATAGAGATTACTTTCATCTCAGCGAAATTTTGCCACTGGGACATTTATCTGACAAGCGGGTTCGCCGTGCTTAACCGCTGTTTTTGCAAGTGTTAACGAATGCACGGTATTTGTATAATGATTCTGCGCGCCGCGCAGCTTGCGTTTCGAACTTTTGCTCGTACGTTTTTTTATGCCTGAGCGCATTCAAAAGCCAGCGGAACCGGCGCCGTGGGGACCAAAACAAGGCGATAGCGGTGGCCCGCGTTCGCCGGATGTTTCGCGACCAGACACAAAGGATCTGTTAAAGAAAATGCGCAAGGTTGATCCCAACCAATCCAAGCGCTATCGCCAGCGCACGGGTCAGTAATGGACCGTTCACAGTTGGGATTTGACCAGAACGTCTCTGGTGCAGGGGATGACTTCCCTTCGATGCTGCGGCGCAAAGGCTTCCTGGCTCCCACTGCCATAGGTCCGACGTCGCAAACCGTGACGCCACAACAGACGTGGCAACCGACTGACGCGACGACGATCCTCGCTTTTAAATTTTCCGGCGGTGTTCTGGTTGCGGGAGATCGACGTGCGACTGCGGGTAACACTGTGGTCTACGATCGTGCGGACAAAGTTTTGGAAATCGATAGCCAATCGATAATGGCCATCGCCGGTGTGCCTGCGACCGCGTGGGAGATGGCGCGCGTGCTGGAGCATTCACTTCAATATTTTCGGCGAACTCAGCTCCAGGAAATGAGCGTCGATGGCAAAGTGAGAGCGCTCTCAAAATTGTTACGCGATAACTTCGGTTTCGTCATGCAAGGAGTGGGTGTCGTCGTTCCGATCTTTGCGACCTACGATGGAAATTCGAAACCCGAGGCGCGCCTTTATTTCTATGATGCAATGGGCGCGCAATTTGAAGCGACAGATTACGCGGCAACTGGGTCCGGCTCCCCTGCGGTCCGCGGAATTCTGTATTATGAAAATACCTGGGGCGCGAAGCCGCTGCATAAGTTGAACGAAAAGGAAGCAGTATCGCTCGCACTGCGCGCGTTGGACACCGCTGCAGAATCGGATACGGCGACAGCGGGCGTAGATCGTAGCGGAAAGATTTATCCTGTGATCAAGATTGTGTCGCGCGCAGGGATCAACACTTTACCCGAGAGCAAAATCGCCGCCGTGTTCAAAGAGATGGTTGTATGATCGAAGAGCCGTATCGTTGGGTCGAAGCCATCGCCAACCGGCGCGAGTACATCGAAGGACAGCTCGCCCCCGGTAGTCCCATCGCGGCGCTCGGTTATCGCGAAGGCATTCTGTTTGTCACGCTTGGTCAGACGCGCCAGAAACTTTTCGAGATCTACGACCGGATCGGCATGGGAGCGATTGGGCATCCTGGCGACATCGAGCGGTTGCGAATGGCCGCGATTGAACTGGCGAGCACCGAAGGCTTCACGCGTTCCGCTGGGGATGTTTCACTACGGCGGCTCGCGCATTATTCGCTCAGTCCTGTCATGAAAAGCGCGTTCGAGCAGATCTACGGGCCGCCTTATCTGGCGCGGATGCTTTTCGCGGAGGTAGGCGCCCGGCCGCAGGACGATTTATTTTTGCGAGTGGAATATGACGGTGAGATTGCGAGCAACGGCGCGACGTACGCGCGAGCGCGACAAGACTTTGCCGTGCTCAGCGGCACGCGCCAATCAGTCGAGATGATGGAAGCTTTTCTCAAAACCGAGCACAAACCGGATGCCAGCTTTGGAACGGCAGTAAACTCGGCGCTCGATGCATGGAGCGTTGGGCACATGGTGCTGCAAGCCAGTGAAGCAAAAGAGCTGCCTGCGCGCGAGGCCGTCGCGCACCATCGCCAGGAACAACTCACCAATGCTGCAATCGAAGCAGCAGTGCTGGAGCGCGATGGCAGCAGGCCAATTCGTTATCGTTCCTTAACAGATAATGAATTGCGCTCCATCATTTCTCGGTGATTAGATGTGAAGAAAACTCTTCTGACGGGGACCACAAATGAAACGAGCCATCCGGAATGTGCTGGGGGTCGCAGGCTTGTTGTTGATGATCGGTTCGCTTGTCTGGATTTCGTTTCATCAAGAGAAACGATCCGCGGTACATAAAGAACCAAAAGCGACTCAGCCACAGACGTCCAAACCATTCGCAGTAGTGGTTCTCGATCCGGGCCATGGAGGTAAAGACTCCGGCGCAATGTGTGGCGGCGTCATGGAAAAGGATCTGACGTTGGACATTGCGCGCCGCGTCGATCGGCTCCTGGACTCCGAAGGTGTCGCCACATTAATGACGCGAGTCGGGGACAGCTTTGTCTCACTGGCGGATCGCGCAGCGTTCGGGAATCGGGCGAAAGAAAGCATCTTTGTCAGTATTCACTTCAACGAAGACAACAAACCCGTCGCGAGCGGCGTGGAAACGTACTATGCTGCGCATCAGATCAACTCAGGGTATACTTTTGCTTCGTGGTTGCCGTTTTTTTCGAGGCCGCCGTCGAGTTTGCCTAACCCCGAAAGCCAAAGTCTCGCCGGTTTCATTCAGGAAGCGCTAGTGGCGCGAACCCGCTCGGTCGATCGCGGGACGCAAGCTAAACAATTCTTTGTAATCGCAAACGTGACTGCTCCCGCGGTGTTGATTGAGTGCGGCTTTATTACCAACAAGGACGAACTTTCGAAACTAGTCAGCGAGGACTATCGCGATCAATTAGCGGCAGCGGTTGGCGACGGCATTCTGCGGTATCGCGATGCGTTAATTCAGCGGAAACCAGCAGTGGCAAGTACGGGCCAGAAGAGCACTGAATAGACAAAGGGCGTCGTCGTCGAATGACCATGAAAATCACAATTGCCGCGGTGATCTTCATGGGATCGGTAATGCTGATGCGAGCCGACCAGCTCGTTGAAAGCGTGCAACAGGCTTTAAAGGACGAAGGTTTTTACTACGGCGAAGTTAACGGCGACATGAATTCGAATGTGACTGCAGCGATTCGCCGTTACCAAATTCGCAACGGTCTGCAGGTGAGCGGCGAACTCAATGATGAGACACTCCGATCGCTCGGGATTAAGTCTGCCGGGTCGTCGTCGCGATCAACGAGCAAATCTGCATCACCAACTCCCGCGACAGGGGCCGTGCCTGCCGAGCCCCCTCCAGAGGAGGCGGAGACCGGAAGCGCCGCCCCTCCGGTTCAGTCTTTCAGTAACGCGCCCCAAAACCAGCAGGTTTTTCCCTCAACGCCGACGGGACCCGCCAGTTCGCCGGGGACAGTTTTTGCCGATACGCCGTTTGAGACTGCTCCTCCCGACATACAACGCAACGTGATTGTCTCGGCGCAAATCGTCCTCGCCCGGTATGGACTGTATCGTGAACAAATTGACGGAATCTACGGGCCCGCGATGGAACTCTCCCTGCGTGCCTATCAGTCGCGAGCGCAACTACCGGTAACCGGCCGGTTGGACCTGGAAACACTCGCGGCATTGCGCTTATTGCGCGGGCCGCGCCAGCAGTTTTCTGATCCCTATCGGCAACGTATGCGTCCCATGCCTGGGCCGCCGGTTCGCGGTCAATGGGAGCCGGACTAACCTTATTTTGGATTATCGAACCGGACCGACTGCAGCTCGGCGAAAACTGTGCCCACGAAGATCTGCGCGTCGGCGCGGAGGATGAGCCGCTCGGTATCGTCTGACACCCAGATCGTGGCGCCCCGAAATTTCTTGTGCGGCTCCAATTCGAAATGTTTTCCGATGCGTTTAAGTCCCAGATTGAGCTTGATTGCGTTGTAAGTGCCGGCGCGCACTGAAATTTTTTCTCGGCCGGTTACGGTCACCGTGGCCAAGTAAGCGTTTGTTGCGGCATAAATCGCCAGACGATAAACGCTCCCTTGTTTGAGCGGCTGACTGCGCAGGTAAAGCGCCGCTGAGTGCAAATCGAATAAGTTAGGCAATGTAAGGTCACGCGTGGTTGTCCTGGCGGCGGCGCCTTCGCCTTCGGTTCGTCTGCGGGTCACTCCACCGCTCGTGAAAGTGAGATGGGTGTCGATTTTTTTTGATCGATAGTTTTCGATTTGCTGCGTTTCGATCGGAGCCAGTGTTTCCGAGTTTGCGACCGCGCGTTGCGTGACATCCAGTTTCCACAATGCCCGGACGAAGCCTGTCGTTCGGCCTGTACCTTCGAGTTGAAACCTGTCGTTCGATGGCTTGGTGAAGTGAACCTCACCGGCTGCCGCGGTGACTCCTGACCAGCCGAAGCGATAAGACGCCCGCAGAGGGCGCAACTCTGGAAAATCCCCAGGGGGCTCTTTGCTGAGTGTTGCCTGCCAATCCGCAGCGAACAAACCGGTGCCGGACGCGAGCAGGATCGTAATCGCGCATATTCTTGTTCGGCGTCGGGATCGAAAAAACATTCTTTGGAGTTCGCAACTGCTCACGATCATCGGCGTGCCAGCGGGCAATTTCGTCCGTACAAAAAAATACACGCGAGTTGGCTCGCGTGTATCTTTGAATTCGGGACGAACCTCAGGGCTTCGTAGCTCTTGCTGCCGCAGGGGTGACGGACGCGGCTGCTGCAGGCCTCCTCGCCGAAGCTGTGGCGCGACCAGGTTTGTTTAATGCTTCGATAATTTCGTTTGTGAAATCAATGTTTTCTGGCGCGTACAGCACGACAGGAATTCCATTGATGCTGACGCCCGATTTATCCAGCACAAAATCGAGGCTCTTCGTTTTGACTTTCTCCATGACGACGTCGGTAATTTCTTTCACGATCCCCTCGCGCATTCGCATCAACTGCTCTTGCAACTGACGCTCCCGAGTCTGACGAAAATCGCTGATCTCGCGTTCCATGGTTTTGATGTTGGCGATCTTGTCGTCGCGCTCCTTGGCCATGCCCGTCTTTTTGTCAGCACTTAAAGCCGGAGACTCAAGCTGCTTGTTCAGGTTGTTGATTTCATCGAGCGCCTTCTTGTAAGCTTCCGCCCGGTCATCGTATTCTTTTTTGGCGGCGTTTTTGGCGTCGTTGATTTTTACCTCGGCGTCCTTGGTTTTGGTATAGTCCTTGAACGCTCGCTGCATATCGACCGTTCCAATTTTAGATGTGCCCTGTGCGAAGGTCATAATCGGAGCAACCAACGTCAGCGCAAAGAGTATTGAGAGAGACTTTTTCATAGAACAGAGGATATGGTTGGACGAATCGGGTTAGAGTGCAACCACATATATTCGTTCAAAATTGGTAGCCGACGTTGAAGTTGAAATGGCCGCCGCCGTTGTACCCGTCCCGCATCACCGGGTATCCGTAATCGAGGCGCAGTGGACCGATCGGCAAATCAAGCCGGAGTCCGACACCGACATCCGAAGCCATGTGATTGAAGCCGAAAGACCATGCGCTGCTATTTACAAAACCCGTGTCATAAAAAACTGCGCCACGCGCTTTTTCTATGATCGGGAAGGTCCATTCGATCGTCGCGCGTGCCATCGATTGACCGCCAACGGGCTCGCCGTTTTGATCCTGTGGACCAACTTCGCGGAATGGAAACCCACGCAGATTGTTCGAGCCGCCTAGGAAAAGCCGCTCGTAAATTGGCACCTGGTTGCCGCTACCCCATTGGCTCACCGTCGCGATTTCGCCATTGATAAGCAGGATGGTATCCTTGGGTAAAAGGAAATATTGCGATCCCTCCAGATTGAACGCATAGATCTGGGTATCGCCCCCTAGAAAACCGCCGGCGATCATAGGCGAAAATGTGATGCGCCGCCCGCGGCGTGAGAGCACCGGATTGTCGCGCGAATCAAACACGAGACTTGAGATGATCTTGCTTTCAACGGACGATCCCTTTTGCGACTGAATGAACTCGGAGGAACTTGGATCCACATTAAAGATATCGATGTCCTGCAACGTATATGCCAACGTGCCGTACATGTACGCGTTGAGTGGCTTGCGCAGCTCGAATAGGAATCCGTAATTGCGCTGGTCGTATTGGGAGCTCAAGTAATTCGCCTCGGTGTAGAAGGCCTGGCCACTCAGCGACAGACGCCGGTCGAGGAAGTAAGGTTCGGTGATCGCCAGAACAAAATCTTTTCGCTCAGTTCCATACTGAAGACGTAAACGGAATTTTTGGCCTCCACCGGTGAACGACGGCCAGTTGAACAGATCGAAATTGCCTTGAGTGAGTTCCGCAAACCCTATCAATTTATCTACCGTGCTGAAGCCGCCTCCAAAACTGAGTGAACCGGTGCGCTTTTCCTGGACCAGGATTGTTAGATCTTTCCGGCCCGGTATATCTGTGTCTTCCGGATAAGTCTCGACCTTCGCAAAGTAACCCAGGTTCTCCAGACGCTTCTTCGTGGTGTCTACACGGACCGTGTTGAAGACGTCTCCCGGGGCAACGAGCACTTCGCGGCGGATAACCTTATCTTTCGTGCGCGTGTTCCCCTCAATATTCACCCGATTCGCAAACGAGCGTGCGCCCTCTTCAATAGCGTAATGCACGTCTATGAGCGCTGGCCCGGCGGGCGTGCCCTCGGGTGTAATCACGAGATCTACGTAGCCCCCGCTGCCGTATGCGTCGGCAACGGCCTTGGCGTCGTCACGAAGCTGTTTCGGCGAATAGACGCTGCCCTCTTTCATTTTTAAGAAAGCGCGAACTAGTGCGTCGGTGGAATGCTCGTAACCGGTGATCGAGAGTTTGCGCACGTGATATTGTGGACCTTCGGCAACCACGATCGTGATGATCATCGGGCCCTTCGGAGTACGCTCTTTGCGCACTTCTTTTATTTCCACATCGATGAAGCCGTGGTTTTGGTAGTACTCGCGGATCTTGTCCAAGTCCTGTTCCAGCTGAACTTCATCAAGCCGACCTGTCTTATCGACGAAATAGACAAGCGTTCTCCCACGGGTCTTCATCTGTTTACGTAATACCTTTTGGCTAATGTGGGCGTTGCCCTCAAACCGGATCTGGCTGATGGCGCCTTTGACGCCCTCGGTCACCGTGAAAATGACGCGTGCTGTGCCGCGTTTCTCGTCGATTGGTTCTACGCGGTATTCAACGCTGACGTCGTTGTATCCCTTCCCTTGATAAACTTCGATAATTTTCTGACGCGCTTCCTCGAGTGCCTGCTCATTAACCGCCTGATTGAGCCTCACTTTCATCTCTTTGCGGAGCCTCTTCGGTTTGATCCGCTCGGCGCCGTTGATTTCGATCTCGCGCAAGACCGCCTGCGTTTGAATGGCAACGATCACTTTTACACCGTCGCCTTGAGGCTGAGCAAATATTCGAACGTTTCGAACGTAACCGGTTGCGTACAGCGCCTTGATGTCCTCCTGCACAATGTCGTTCGAATAGATCTGGCCAACTTTTGTGCGCATCTGCGCCAGAATGCGTTCCTTGCTGATCGATGCCGGGCCGATGTACTGCACTTCGATGGAGCGGATGACGGGAGGCCCCGGAGCCGTTTGGGGCGCCTGCGCCCGAACAAGTCCGGCCGTCAAAAGCGCACAAAGCGAGGCGATCCAAATCGCAATCGGCAGGGGGCGCATCCATCCACAAAAACGTTGCATATGTTAGAAGCGCAGCCCCACGCGACCCAAAGCGACGCAGGACAGGCGGCTATATCGGAAATAAGACCGCAATCGTCAAGGCGAGATTTCACTGAAGCTCACGGTCCACCTCTGATTCGATCCGCATTTTTCTGTGCGCGAAACAGAACCATGCCGATTTATCGCGGGTGCTGGTGCTCTGAATGAGGCTTTCTCGTCAATGTTATGGTTAGTCCCTGCACGGCCGCGATCTCGGCCTCTTCGCCTTTTTCTATCGGAGTATTGCTGACCGCCTTCCAGTATTCGCCTTCGACAAAAATCCTCCCGTTGCGCGAATCAATCGGAGCCAACGTGGTCACAGTCCTTCCGACCAGCGTTTCTTTTCCCACCTTCACCGGCAACAGTTGCGCGCGCACACCCTTTCCGATGATGAAAATGAAAAATGCGGCGGTGATGAGTGTCGCAGGAATGATGAAGCTCAATGATAAACGAAAGAGTGGATCGGCGCGATTAAACAGCATGAGCGAGCCGATCAGAAACGCAATGATTCCGCCAACTGTCAGAACACCGTGCGTTGGCGTGTACAGATCAAATACAAAAAGTGCCAACGCGAGCGCGATCAGAACGAGTCCAGCCACATTGACCGGCAGGATCGCCGCCAGATACAGCGCCAGAATCAACGCAATCGCTCCGACTACGCCGGGAAGAATTGCTCCGGGCGAACTCAGTTCCCCGATAATTCCGTAGATCGCGATTAGCATCAGGATGAACATGACTTCCGGTCGCCATAGTTTTTGAAATACGCGCTCGGCCGGTGACATCTTGATTTCCATAAGTTGCGCGCCGGCGGTGTTGAGCGATTTGCCATCCACAGCGCGTCCATTCAATTTTTGCAGCAGATCCGACATATCGGTCGCGATCAAATCAATGACTTTCAATTCCAAGGCTTTCTGGGCAGTGATCGAAGCGCTCTCCTTTACTGCGGACTTGGCCCATTCAATGTTGCGCTGGCGTTTTCCCGCAATGCTCTCCATGTAACTGATGGAAAAGTTTTCCAGCTTCTGCTTCATGGTTTCGTCCTGTTTTTCTTCGCCGCCGCTGGGGAAACCTCCGATGGAAACCGGATGCGCCGCGCCGATCGTGGTGGCCGGCGCCATTGCCGCGACATTGGCCGCCAGCGTGATGAAACATCCTGCGCTGCTCGCGGTCGCGCCGGTGGGCGCAACGTAAACCACAATCGGAACTGGAGATCCGAGGAAGCTTTGCACAATTTTCTGCGTCGAATCGAGCAGGCCGCCCGGCGTGTTGAGCTGAATCACCAGGCACTGCACGTTTTGCGTCTTCGCTTCTCCAATGCTTCGGGAAATGTAACTCGCTGTCGCGGGCCCGATCGCTCCATCGACATTGATGAAGCCAACTTTCTCCGCTGCGAACACCGCCGATGTCGCAATACAGGCCAGGTAAAGAAACATGCTGACGAACAGAATTTTCATTCGCGTCCTGCGAATCGTTGCGCCGGTTTTCGTTAGGCTCAAGGTTCTTTCATCGGCTGAAACTTGATCGTCAACTCTTCCTCCTTCGAGTTCCCGATCGTTTCGTAGTCATGTAGCTCACGCTTTACTGCGCGGAACAGCTGCTACTCTGTGTCCTCGCGTTTGAGAATTAGAGTAGCGAACAGACCCAAAAGACTGACAGCCGATATAATTCCAAGCACGATTGGAACACCGAATTTTTGTTTTAAGATTGGCAGAAGGAAGACGCCGAACGTTGCGCCAAGTTTCGCAACGCCTGCGGCAAATCCACCTGCAGTCGCGCGCAATTGCGTCGGAAATAATGTTGGCGCGAGCGTAAACGTGGTCGAGTTCGGACCGGCGTTCATCAAGAGGTTGAACAGCATGAACCCGGCGAACACCAACGGAATGTGCAAAACCGAGTTCGTTAGGCCAACGGCTATGACCAATACCAACATGCCCAGGGCCATACCTGCGAAACCGATCGTCTGCATTCGGATGCGGCCGAATCGTGGAACCAACCAGACTCCGAGCAGGAAACCGATTAGCAAAAACAAATCGATAATGGCGCTACCCTCTGCGAGACCAAAGTCGTGCGCGTTCAATCCACCCGTTCTTCTGGATATTTCGATCGCTCCCAGAATTGTGGGCGTAAATAATCCCACGCCGTATGTAGCAATATCCATGAGAAACCAGGGGATAGTTACCAGCGCAGTGCGTGCTCGATAACGACGCGAGAACAGGATCGGCAGCCCGCCGCTTACCTGCGTCGCATGAGTTGTAAGCTCCTCGTGGTTACAGGCGAGTTTCAACACCGCCTGTC
>DASXYB010000053.1:0-8032 GCA_036502745.1 Candidatus Udaeobacter sp. | reverse complement strand
ATCATGGGTTGCATCGTGAACGGTCCTGGTGAAATGGCCGATGCGGATTTCGGCTACGTCGGCGGCGCGCCCGGCAAAGTGAACCTCTACGTAGGCAAGACCGCGGTTAAATTCAACATTCCCGAAGCAGAAGCTGTCGATCGACTCAAAGATTTGATTCGCGAGCACGGGAAATGGATTGACCCGGCGCCGCAGCCCACGCCTGCGGAAGCGGTTTCGTAGCGCGATCTACGAATCGCCCTACAGAGTATGTCGCGCCAATACACGCTGCAACACGCGCCGTCATCCACCGCTGTTCACGTTGATTACGCCGCGGAGCTGAACGAACAGCAATTCGCCGCAGTGACAGCTCCACCGGGCCCGATCCTTGTAATAGCCGGCGCGGGCTCGGGTAAAACTCGCACCCTTACATATCGCGTGGCGTATTTGCTCGAGAACGGGATCGATCCGCGAAATATTCTGTTGCTCACGTTCACGAACAAAGCAGCCCGCGAAATGTTGAATCGCGTCGCGAATCTGCTGCCGCTGGATGCGAGCGGACTCTGGGGCGGAACATTCCACTCAGTGGGCAACCGAATCTTGCGCAGGCACGGCACAGCGCTCGGTTACTCGACCGGTTTCACCATCATGGATCGTGAAGATCAAAAGGATTTAATCAATACGGTCGTCGCAAGCGCAGGAATTGATCCAAAGGAAATCCGGTTTCCCAAAGGCGATGTGCTCGCCGAAATCTTCAGTTTCGCCGTGAACACGGAGATGCCGCTGGAGGGATTGCTCGCTGAAAAATTTCCGTACTTCCTGCCGTTGCTAGAAAAAATCCAGGAGGTGCGAGAGCGATACGAGAAAAAGAAGAAGGCCACCAACTCGGTCGATTTCGATGACCTGCTCCAAAAGACGTTATTGATGGTTCAGCAGAACGAGAGGATCGCGGAAATCTATCGCCGCCAGTTTCAATTCATTCTTGTCGACGAATACCAGGACACGAACAAAATCCAGGCTGACCTCGTCGATCTGCTTGCGCGCGACCATCGCAACCTCATGGTAGTCGGCGACGATGCGCAATCGATCTATTCCTGGCGCGGCGCGAACTTTCAAAACATTCTCGAATTTCCGAAGCGCTATCCGGATGCACAGGTGTTCAAAATTGAAATGAACTACCGCAGTGTGCCGGAAGTTCTGAAAGTGGCGAACGCGGCAATTGCTCCGAACGTCCGGCAATTTCGAAAACATTTAAGCGCAACGCGCGAATCAAAGACGCTCAGGCCGGCGTTAGTCGCGCTCAATGATAGCTCGGAACAGGCGCAGTTTGTTGCGCAGCGCATTCTCGAGCTACGCGACGAAAACATCGATCTTAACGACATCGCAGTTCTTTACCGCGCGCATTATCACGCGCTCGAACTACAACTGGAGCTTTCGCGCCGAGGCATCCCGTACCAAATCACCAGTGGCATCCGCTTCTTCGAGCAGGCGCACATCAAAGATGTGACGTCGTTCATGCGTTTCGTGGCCAATCCCCGCGATGAAGTTGCCTTCAACCGCATGGTGAAATTGCTTCCTGGAATCGGCAACCGCACCGCGGAAAATCTCTGGCAAGCATGGATCGCGAAAGCTGTAGCCGGAGGCGTGGAACCCAGCTCTGAAAACCATTCAGCGCCAGCCGGGGTCACCCCCCTCGGCTACAATTTTGGCGAGCGCCTGCTTGCAATGAGCGTCCCGACTAAATCAAAGAAGATGTGGACGCAATTGGCGCATACTGTTGACGAAATTGCACCCGGCGGCGAACCGAATGCGCCATCGCAAATGATTACATCAATTGTCGAGGCGATTTACGATGAGTATGCCAAGGTCACCTTTGCAAATTACGAACTCCGCCGAGAAGACCTCGACCAGCTCGCGGCATTCGCTCGTCAATTCAAAGACGTACACGAATTTCTGTCCCAGTTGGCGTTGATCAGCAATGTCGACGCGGAAGCCGCACCAGCTCAGGCAAGCGAGAAAGAAGCGGTCAACCTCTCCAGCGTGCATCAAGCAAAAGGTCTCGAGTTTCACACCGTCTTCATCATTTGGCTCGCTGACGGCATGTTCCCGAGTAGCCGGTCGCTCGACACCCGCGATGCGCTAGAGGAAGAACGGCGTTTGTTCTACGTGGCGATCACACGCGCGCGCGATGAGCTTTATCTTACCTATCCGCACATGCGTCTGAGTGGCGGCTACGGGGACGTGTTCCAACGGCCATCGCGTTTTCTGCAAGAAATTCCAAACGACCTCGTCGAAGACTGGCAGGTGCGAAGAAAATGACGAAGCACGAATATCGAAGGACGACGGAATAACGAATCTTACAATGACAGAAAGCACATCGAAGTTCGCTGCGTCGTTCGGATTTCGTCATTGTTTCGTCATTCGTCATTCGGCGTTCATCGTTTTCCCGTGAATTTGTCGCTGGAAAAGAAGATCGCCGGAGTGCTCGTGCCGCTTTTTGCATTGCGCGGCGAGAACGATCTGGGCATCGGCGATCTCGGCGCGTTACGGGAGTTCATCGATTGGATTGCAGAAATCGGGTTCACACTTGTTCAGCTTCTGCCAATCAACGAAACCGGCGCTGACAACAGCCCTTACAACGCCATTAGTGCAATCGCGATCGAGCCAACGACTCTGTATCTCGCGCCAGGTTCACCCGAGGATGTAACGCACAATGATTTCGAGAACGAAATTTCAGAGACTGACCTCCTGAACCCGCGCAGTGGCCGCGTTAGATATCAGCAAGTCAAACAACTAAAGCAGCGCATTCTCGAGAAGGCTTTTACAAATTTCGCCGCTGGCGCCGACGAAAGACGACGAACGGAATTCCAACGGTTCTGCGAACACGAATCGTCCTGGTTGCAGGATTACGCGTTATTCCGCGTTCTCATCGAGCAAAACAAGGGCAGCGCCGCGTGGGATCAGTGGCCGCCGCAGCATCAGACGATCGAAAGCGCTCGTAATTGGCTGCGTGATCTGCCGCAGGAGAAGCGATCAGCCGTGACGCGCCGTCTGGACTTCTTCTGTTACGTGCAATGGATCGCACAGCAGCAATGGCACAGCATCAAAGCGCACGCGGAGCACCGCGGCGTGGCGCTGATGGGCGACATTCCGTTCGGCGTCAGTTATTATAGCGCCGATGTTTTCTCGCGCCCGGACGAATTTTTGCTCGATTGGTTCGGTGGCGCGCCTCCCGAACCGCATTTCAAAGATGACGCGTTCACGCAAAAATGGGGACAAAACTGGGGTATTCCGCTCTACCGGTGGAGCGCCATGCGCACCAACAATTTTCAATGGTGGCGAGAACGGGTCGGCGCTACCCGACGAATCTTTCATCTGTTCCGGATCGATCACGTCCAGGGATTTTACCGCGTCTATGCTTTTCCATGGCGACCCGAGAGGAACAAAGAATTCCTGCCGCTTGATCACCATCACATGCTCGAACTAACGGGTGGACGTGCGCCGCATTTCGTTCCACACGACGATGACACACCCGAGCACCGCGAAGCAAACAAGCGCGAAGGCGAAGAATATCTGCGCGTCATCATGGACGAAGCCGGCGCGGCGCGTGTGGCCGGGGAAGATCTCGGCGTGGTGCCCGATTACGTGCGGCCCAGTTTGCAATCGCTTGGCATCGCGGGATTCAAAATTCCACAATGGGAAATCCGCGATGGTATGGTCATTCCCGGAGACAGATACGAGCGAGTATCAGTGGCGACTTACGCAACACACGATCACCAACCAATTCGCGCTTTGTGGGAAGAAGCACTCGAGCATCCAAGCTCCGAAACGGGACAACAAGCGCAAGCTACCCTCGAGAAGATCGCGCTTTTTTCCGGAGTGAATTCCAAAATCGACCAGCTCGATTTCGAGAAAACTCTTTATCCGGCCATGATGGATGCGCTTTTCAAGTGCAATTCATGGATTGCAATCGTGATGATCACTGATCTGCTCGCGCGCAAATACCGCTTCAACGTCCCCGGGACAAAGGCTAATTTAAATTGGACACGCCGAATTCAACGCTCGATCGCAAAGCTCCGTTCCGGTCCGAGAGAGCGAAAGCGAATGCAGTCAATTCGTGAGCTGCTGGAGAAAAACGCGCGCGTTTGAATTTCTGGGGAGCGCACGCGGCTCGCGTGGTGGCGATGGCGGCCTCGCCAGTGCGGACTTCAAACTTGGTTGATCTCCCAGAGCTCTATTATGGGAGGCATTTCGGCGACGCCGCCGAAATGTGCACGCGAGCCGCGTGCACTTACCAGCACGGATCTACGCGCTCTTTTCAATTGGTGCGCCGACTTTGTTGCCCCACTCCGTCCACGAACCGTCGTAGTTACGAACGTTGTCCAAGCCTAACAAGTAAGTCAGCACAAACCAGGTGTGACTCGATCTCTCGCCAATTCGGCAATAGACGATAGTATCTTTTTCGGGGCTGACGCCGCACTGCTCGAAATAAATCTTTGCCAGTTCTGAGGCTGATTTGAACGTGGCGTCGTCGTTTGTGGCCGTCTTCCACGGCATGCTCTTTGCCCCTGGGATATGGCCACCGCGTAGTACGCCTTCCTGCGGATACTCGGGCATATGTGTGATCTCGCCTCGGTATTCGCCTGGTGAACGCACGTCGATCAGCGGTTTACCACTCTTACTTTGCGCCAACGCTTCATCGAAGAATGCGCGAATCTCTTTATCGAAGCGTTTGTTCGGGACCGGATAATTTGTTTCCGCGTATTTTGGAATTTCACGCGTCATCGGGCGCCCTTCGGCTTTCCATTTGTCGCGACCGCCATTGAGAATTTTCACTTTCTCATGACCAAACAACCGGAACGCCCAAAGCGCGTAACACGCCCACCAGTTCGCCTTGTCGCCGTAGAAAATGCAAGTGGTATCCGGCGTAATGCCATGACGGCTGCAAAGCCGCGCAAATTTTTCCGGTGAAATATAATCGCGAATCAGCGGATCCTGAAGATCAGCACGCCAATCAATGTGCACCGCGCCGGGAATATGCCCCGTATCATAAAGCAAAATGTCCTCATTAGATTCGATGACCCGGGTCCCATCATCCTTGAGATGGTTTTCGAGCCAATCGGTTTCGACGAGCGCTTCGGGATGCGCGTACTCAGTTGGATGCGTGGCCATAATGAAATTTCCGCCGGCCCCCGTCCCGAGCAAGACATTTCGCGATGATCGCGGAAACTCTGGGGAGCGCACGCCTCTGGCGTGTTGGCGATCGCATTGTGCGATCGCGAACTTCGACACGTCAAAATCGCGTCAAAGTCTGTAAAACGAAAGTTCGTCGCCGCAGAATGCGGCGACCAGCACGCTGCAAGCGTGCGCTCCCCGGAGGGGTCAATTCAAAATCGAATCGGCCGGATACACGACACCGTTCTTGATGACGCTATCGATATCTGACGCGTTCTTTATGTCGTCCAACGGGTTTGAATTAAGAATCACCAGGTCGGCGAAAAAGCCGGTTTCGAGTTTGCCTATATGCGCACCGGTTTCGCCGCCGAAAAGTTTCGCAGCGTTTGCCGTGGCGCTTTGCAATATCTGCATAGGCGTGAGCCCGGCTTCTTTCATCAACTGAAATTCACGGAAGAGAGCGGGTCCGTGAACTGTCCCGATATTCCCCGCATCAGTGCCGGCGGCGATAGTCACACCGGCATCTTCGAGCTTCTTCAAATTCGGTAGCGCGACATCGTATGTCTTTTTAATCCGCCCGAGCGCGGCTTTCGGATCAGCCAAGGCGTCCTTGACTCTTTGCGGCAATTTGTCCTGCGGAATCTTTGTCACGTCGAGTGACGCGATCACTTCCGGGTTGCCCCACTTTTGTTCCTCTGGAGTGAGATTCAGTTGGTGCGAAAACGTTCGCCCGTACCGTTCAAACACCACCAGCGTCGGACACAAAATGACGTTATGTTCCTTCAATAGCTTCACAAACGCGTCATCGATTGGTTTATCGATCACGCTATGGACAAGCACGTCCGCGCCTTCTTCCACTGCCGCGCGCGCGGTCTCAAGCTCGGTTGCGTGCACGGCGACGCGAATTTTGTGCGCATGACTCTCTTCGACTGTCGCGCGGACGATCGGCCGGAAGGCATCGACGGGATGATCTTTGTCGACGATGTACCAGATCTTGACCAGATCCGGTTTTTGTTCCGCCAGTTTGCGCACGAACTCGCGCGCCTGATCGGGCGTGTCGATCTTTACTATTGGCGGATCGCCCAAATCGAGTTTCTCGCGCGACACGCTTGAGATGAGCGGTCCCGCCACGGCTACTCGCGGCGCTTTCGCAGTCGCGTTGGTCTTCTTGCGGACCTCGAAATTCCACATCGGTCCGCCGACATCAACTACACTGGTTATACCGCTGCGAATGTAACGCGCGAACACGTCGACGAGGTGCGATTTGATCCAAGCGACCTCGTCTTTGTATGGGCGAACACTGTTGAAATCGGCACCGTCCGGTCGCGTGAACAAATCAGCCGATTGAAAGAAGTGCACGTGCGTGTCGATATAACCCGGCAGAATGAATTTGCCTACGCAACTGATCTGTTTCCCGAGCGTGGCAGCGTCCTGTTTGCCCATCGCGACGCGCTCAATCTTGCCACCGTCGATAACGACAGTGGCGTTCGGCAACACTTTGCCATCAGCCGGATTAATCACTGTCGCACCGACGAGAGAAACTTTTTCGGCGCGCAGCGTTGCGATTACGACTGAGAACGCGAGGACGAGCGCGACCCTAATTTTCATTCGAGAGATTCCTCGACTTCGCTCGGAATGACAAAAATTATTCCTTTGATTCCGGCACCGCTTTCTCTGCGGCTTTGAAGCCGATCTTTGAGTGTGTGCCGTCGCAAAACGGTTTCTCAGTGGAAGCGCCGCACCGGCAAAGTGCCATTCGTTTTTCGACTGGGAACTTGTTGCCATCCACATCGATCAATTTCACTTCACCAGAAACGATGTAAGGGCCGTTCTTGATTGTTTCGATTGTTACCATAATACGCCTAACCTAACGCTCTCCGCGCGCACGGCCAACCGATCGAGTGAAATGCCCTCGACGCCTTAGGCAGTAGTTCGTTAGGTAAAAGGCTTTGCTGAATTCTGGGGAGCGCACGCTTTTAGCGTGCTGGTCGCCGCATTCTGCGGCGACGAACTTTGTTTGACTTCGAACTCGTAGGCAATGAACGAAGGTCTGAGAAAGTCTGCGATCGCAGAATGCGATCGCCAACACGCCAGAGGCGTGCGCTCCCGGAACGCTGCTTGCGCAGGTCGGAGTTAAACGGAAACTTGGCCGCTTATGAAAAGTTTTCTCGCAGCACTCCTTTTGCTCGCTACCTCGGTGCTCGCGCAAACGCCGTCGCAAAAACATCCATTCACGTTCGAGGACATGATGAAACTGAAGCGCGTCGGCGCGCCGGTGCCGTCGCCCGATGGCAAATGGGTCGTGTTCGATTGCGTAGACGCCGATCTGGAAGCGAACACCAGGATCTCACATTTGTGGATCGTGCCGGCGAGTGGAGGTGAATCGCGGCGTTTAAATCCAACAACAAACCACGAGGAGCGACCGCGGTTTTCGCCCGACGGCAAACGCTTGATCTGGACTTCGAAAGCGAATGATCCGACGCAAATCTGGATGTGCGATTTCGATTCGGGAAACGGGGTGCTCGTGGGAAAGCCGCATCAGATGACGGAGATTTCAACCGGAGCGGATGGCGGGATCTGGTCCCCTGACGGCAGGAACATCGTGTTCGTTTCGGCGGTTTATCCGGATTGCAAAGATGCCGCCTGCAACAAGCAGCGCGACGTAGAACTGAAGAAGAGCAAGGTGAAGGCAAAAATCTTCTCGCACTTGTTTTATCGGCATTGGAGTGCGTTCAGCGAATTCAAGCGCAGCCATTTGTTTGTGATTGATGCGAATGCGCGCGCGGAGCGTAGCACAGACGTCTCGTCTGTGGGGCCGGCGGGCGTCTCGCCTGCCGCATCGCAGACACCAGACAAGATGTCCGGTGGCCCCACAGGC
>DASXYB010000052.1:0-4653 GCA_036502745.1 Candidatus Udaeobacter sp. | reverse complement strand
CCATTCGCAGTCCTTGCGCAACCAGCTCCCGATCGAAGCCGCGAGTTTTACGCGACCATGCTCGTCATGCAATCTGCGCTCTACGGCACTTTCACTGCGCAGAATTTCGTTCTCTGGTTCCTCTTCTATGAAATGAGTCTGATTCCAGGTTTTCTGCTAATCAAAATCTGGGGCGGCGAAAATCGCGATCGCGCTGCAACCAAGTTTTTCCTCTACACATTTCTCGGCAGCGTAGCCATGTTGCTTTCGTTCCTCGGAATTTATCTGGCGAAAGGCACGTTCGACTTCGCGACCCTGGCGAGTCTTGGAAAGAGCGGCCTACTCACGGGAAAGTTCGCCTGGGTCGCCTTTGCTGGAATTTTTGTTGGCCTTGCGGTGAAGGTGCCGCTATTTCCGTTTCACACTTGGCTGCCGGACGCCTACCAAACTGCGCCGACAGGTGTGTCGATGGTGCTCACCGGCGTGCTATCGAAAATGGGCGTTTACGGTTTCGTGCGATTGTTGCTTCCGTTGTTCCCTAACGAAATCAAAATCATCGGTCCGTGGCTGCTTGCACTGGTGGTTTGCTCGATCGTATTCGCGCCGTTGGCTGCCTGGGCGCAGCGCGATTTGAAACGCATGATCGCGTATCTTTCGATTAACCATCTCGGCTACTGCATGCTGGGCCTTTTTGCGCTGGCCGCTTCACCTGCTGTTGCTGCGAGCATCGACACGCAGGCGGCGCTGAGTGGCGTGTTCATGCAAATCTTCAATCACGGCATTACCGCTGCGACGCTCTTCTACTTTGTCGGCCTGCTCGAACAACGGCGCGGTCTGCGAGGCATAGACGATTTCGGTGGTCTGATGCAGCGAACACCGCTGCTCTGCGGATGGATGAGTGTAGCCATGTTCTCATCGCTCGGTTTGCCAGGGCTAAACGGATTTATTGGCGAGTTTCTGATTTTCAAAGGCTCGTTCGCAATGGCGGCGGCTTTCACGGCCATTGCCGTCGTCGGCCTTCTCGTCACTGCCATTGTTTTTATGCGAGCGATGCAAGCTCTCTTCAGCGGACCGCTCGCAGAAACTTGCAGTGCATTTCCTGATCTTTTGCGAAGAGAAAAGCTCGTAGTGGTTCCCGTGACCCTGCTCATGTTCGCCATCGGCATCGCGCCGCAATTCATCTTCACGATTTTCAACACGACTGTCGTTCGCATGGCGCGGCTGCTTGGTTGATTCAGTGCGAATGAACGCATGATTGCCTGGACGATTTACCTCACGTTTGCCGGCGCAGCTCTGGCGCTCGTTTTGCCGCGCGCATTTGCTCGGTGGATCGCGCTGTTGACGACAATCGCAGGCTTTGCACTCGGCATCATCGTGTTCGTCGCCACGCCCATTTCGAAGCTGGCGCATTTTACAACGATCGTGAGCGTGCCGTGGGTCCCGGCGCTCGGGATGAATTATCACCTCGCGCTCGATGGCGTGAGTCTCACGATGGTTCTGGTCACAGGCATTTCATCGGTAAGCACCGCGTTGTTTTCATGGGACGTGAAAAATCGGCAGAACGAATTTTTCTTCTGGCTTCTGCTGGTGGTGGCCGGGTGCTACGGCGTGTTCCTCAGTGCGGATCTGTTTTTGTTGTTCGTGTTCTATGAGTTGGTGATTGTGCCGAAATATTTTCTCATCGCCATCTTCGGATCGACGAAGAAGGAATACGGCGCGATGAAGCTCACTCTGTATTCTTTCTTCGGCGGGATGTTGGTGTTCGTTGGAATACTAGTCGCTTATGTCAGTGGAGGGTCATTGGATCTAAATCAGCTCTCACAGTTTGAATTTTCACCTCAATTGCAATCATGGATATTTCCCGTGTTGTTTCTCGGCTTTGCGGTGCTGGCAGGCATGTGGCCACTGCACACCTGGGCGCCGACCGGTCATGCTGCTGCCCCGACTGCCGGTTCCATGTTGCTCGCGGGAATTGTGATGAAGCTGGGCTCTTACGCTGGACTGCGCGTCGCGATGAATCTTTTTCCGCAGGGATTTCAGATGTGGAGCAAATGGATCGCCGTGTTCGCAGTCATTGGGATCGTGTATGCCGCAGCAGTGGCGCTTCGCCAACGTGATCTGAAATTTGTGATCGGTTATTCGAGCGTGAGTCACATGGGTTTTGTGCTACTCGGTTTTGCTACAGCCAACGCGCTCGGCGTTTCGGGCGCCGTGCTGCAAATGTTCTCGCACGGCGTTATCGCGGCCCTCTTGTTCGCCGTCGCCGGACGCATGATCTATCGGCGTACGCACACGCGAGAACTCGATGCTCTTTCTGGAATGAGTCTGAGCCGCGCAATGCCCTTCGCGGCTTTCACTTTCCTGGTCGCCGCGGCTGCATCCATGGGCATCCCGGGTTTCAGTGGATTCGCGGCCGAGATTACGATTCTTATCGGGACATGGAAAACTTACCCGATTGCCGTCTGGATTGCGGGAGTTGGGATAGTTCTCGTCGCTGCGTTCACGTTGCGCGCCCTAAAGCTTTCGTTCTTCGGTGAGAAACATGTTCCATCCGACGTTAAAAGAGTCACAACATCAGACTCGGAAGAGTTCAACCCCATTACGATCTCGGAGAAAATCGGCGCTTGCATGCTGATGCTCACGACAGTCGCCGTCGGCGTTTATCCGAAGCTGTTGCTGGACCGCATCATTCCCGCTGTCGAAACGATGAGGTTTTTGAAGTGAAACGTCTGCCGGTTCTTCAGCGCAACGTTTAACGCATTAACGATGTCTTATCTTGAGCTTCTTAAACTGGCATCGCCGGAAGCGGTAGTGGTTGTGACGGCTCTGGTAGTGCTTTCGATTGGTCTCGTTGCGAAACGCGCACCAGCGGCGTGCGCATTTGTTGCAGGACTGGGACTTGTGATTGCAATCGTGGCAGTCCGGTCTTTGCCGCACAACGAAACGCTGTTTGGCGGAATGCTAGTGATCTCGCCCCTGACGTCCCTGTTCAAAATCATTTGTCTCGCTCTCGCATTTTTCACGATCCTGCTGACGCAGGCAGAAAGGGCGCTGCGCCATCCCGGCGAATATCTGGCGCTGATTCTTCTGGCAACCGTCGGCCTGATGTTGCTCGTCGGGAGTGAAGAACTGCTGATGATCTTCATCGGCCTCGAGTTGCTCGGACTTTCACTTTACATCTTGGCCGCATTCGATAAAACGGACGCACGGTCAGCCGAAGCCGGTCTGAAATATTTTCTGTTCGGCAGCACATCGAGCGCGTTCACACTTTTCGGGATCAGCCTGATTTACGGCATGTCGGGTGCAACCGGTCTAGCCGCGATTTCAACCAAATTGGCAACGACGTCAGTAGAGCCGCTCCTGGCGGTTGGAATCGTCATGACGCTCGTCGGCTTCGCATTCAAAATCGCTGCCGCGCCATTCCATCTATGGGCCCCTGACGCGTATCAAGGCGCGCCTGTTCCCAGCGCCGCGTTCATTGCATCGGGTTCCAAGGTTGCGTCATTTGTTGTGCTCGGAAAAATCGTGCTTGTTGGGTTCGCACCGGTGCATGGGAGCGCCGGATGGCACGCGATGGTGGCCGGTTGGTCGCCTGTCCTTGCGGCACTGGCGGCGTTATCAATTGTCATTGGAAATCTCGTCGCCCTTGCACAATCAAACGTACGCAGGCTGCTCGCCTACTCAGCGGTGGCGCACGCGGGATACACATTGATTGGATTGGTCACCGGCAACCGAGAAGGTTTTTCCGCGGTCCTGTTCTACACAACCGTGTATGCGATTACCCTCATCGGCGCCTTTGGCGTTGTTGGCGTCGTGCGACGCGAAACCGGCGGCGACGATTTCTCGAACTTTTCCGGCCTCGCTTCGCGTTCTCCGTTGCTGGCCGGATGCATGGCCGTCTTCATATTGTCGCTCGCAGGCATCCCGCCGTTAGCCGGATTTTTCGGAAAATTCTATTTGTTCAGCGTCGCTCTACAGGCCGGCGCAAATCACGCCCTTCTTTGGCTCGTTGCGCTTGCACTCTTCGGCAGTTTTGTCTCTCTCTATTATTACCTTCTCGTGTTGAAGGCGATATTTGTGGATGCTTCGTCACTTGTGGTAGCGGAACCGAAGGAGCACATGCGAGCCGTTTTTTTGCAGGAAAGTACGGTCACTGTACTTGGCGCAGCAGTTGTTTTGCTAGGCGTGATGCCGAACATTTTGGCATCGCGGATTCTGGCCGCGATTCCATAAAATGTTTGATTAACATGCAATTAACGCTTGACGCGCTCAGACTAAGTTTTGCATCAAAAGCAATAGTCCCCATTGCGAAGTGGTAATGTGAAGATGGGCACCATCAGCGAGTTCATTGAGCGCCATTTCCGGCATTTCAACGCGGCCGTGCTGAAAGACGCAGCCGACGCTTATATTGCCCATCTTGATTCTGGCGGAAGGATGATGATCACCCTTGCGGGTGCGATGAGTACCGCCGAGTTGGGCGTTTCGCTGGCGGAAATGATTCGCTGTGACAAAGTGCACGCCATTACCTGCACCGGTGCGAACCTTGAGGAAGACCTCTTCAATCTTGTTGCGCGAAGCAAATACGAACGAATTCCTAACTATCGCGAACTGAGTCCACAACAAGAGCAGGAGCTGCTGCAGCGGCACCTGAATCGCGTCACTGACACTTGCATA
>DASXYB010000051.1:0-10587 GCA_036502745.1 Candidatus Udaeobacter sp. | reverse complement strand
TATGCGTCTCCTCCGCCGACGGGCCGAGGAAATTCGTGGAGCTGTTCCTGCAGGTCAAGGATTTGTTTTTGCAAATTTAACTCCTCACCAGCGCTCAACCCGGCGACTTTGATCCGGTTTTTTGCGACCTCCAAGCGACGAAGTACAACACTTTGACAAGTCCCGTGCCACCATTTTTCGACGACTGGCTCTGTGACCGCTGGCATCTTTTGCATCAGCCATGAGGAAACGAGCCGTTCCTCCTCTGGCGAGAGCGTAGCCATAAATGCGTTTAGCGAGGCGGTGTCGTCCGGTTCGAATTCGCTTTCCAAAATCCGGATGAGAACGTCGGTGTCCGGTATTTGCTCGAGAATCTCACGCCAATTTTGCGCGCGAAGGAAATTGCGAGCATCAGCATCGCGCAACGCCAGGAGGCAAAGCATCACAACGTGATGTGGTGGACTAGCCGCGGCACGAGTTTCAGCTGTGCTTGAGCCCGAACGACCAGCTGGCACTCGAAGCTGTTTTGCCACAAGTGATGCAAAATCGGCAGGCGCAACACCGAGCCGCGCCGACGCTTTGCTGATCACCTCTCCCCGTAGAATCGGATCGTGCACTCGCGACACCGTTGCCGCCAAATTGCGCGCGGCTTGAACCTTTGCGCCCATAGAAGTCAAATCAACACTCGCGATCTCTCGCTCGATCCGATACTCAAAAAAATCTCGCGCGTTCGCTACGCGTTCGTCGAATTGCTGCTTTCCATCGCGGCGAACAAGCGAATCGGGGTCCTCGCCTGGCGGCAACTCCACGACGCGGATGATAAAATTGTTTTCCAGTAGTGCATCGAGCGAGCGCTCCGCCGCTTTGGCGCCAGCCGCGTCCGAATCGAAGCACAAAATTATTTCACTGACATATCGTTTCAGGATGTGCGCCTGAGTTTCTGTGAATGCTGTCCCCTGCGGCGCGACGACGTTTGTGGTCCCTGCTTCGAACAAACTGATCAGATCGAGCTGGCCTTCGCAGACAATCGCACAGTTCGCCTCAATCAATGCACGCTTGGATTTGTGCAAGCCAAAAAGCACGTTGCCCTTTCTGAAAAGCGGTGTCTCGGGTGAGTTCAGGTATTTGGCCGCGCCTTGCTGTTCTTTCAGCAAGCGCCCGCTAAATGCGATTACTTCACCTTCGCCGTTGCAGACAGGAAAAATAATCCGGCCGCGAAAACGATCGTATGAACTTCGAGGATTGAGATTTGATGTCTGTTCGTCATCCTTCGTTTTGATAAGGCCGCTCGCAAGTAATTCGCGCATGTCATAGCCTTGCCCGCGTGCCCAACTGCCGAACGCGTCCCATTCGTCCGGCGCGTGACCAAGCTGCCAGTGCTTCGCGATTTCGCCCGTGATTCCGCGTTGCTTCAAATATTTCCGCGCGGATTCGCCGATTTCCCGCTTGGTCAGATTTTCGTGGAACCATTCCGCAGCTTCAGCATGTAACTTCAGTAATTTGCGGCGCGTCTCGTATTTTCGATCTTCGTCTGCTGCGCCACGTTCTTCGACTATGGTGATCCCGGCGCGCGTCGCGAGCTTGCGGACAGCTGCTGGAAAATCGACGTGCTCGTATTCCATAACGAACCGATAAACACTGCCGCCAGCGCCGCAGCCGAAACAATGAAATGTCTGCCGACTAGGGTTCACCATAAACGACGGTGTTTTCTCCTGATGAAATGGACAAAGCGCCCTGAAATTCGCTCCGGCGCGCTTCAGCGGAAAATATGAACCGATGACGTCGACGATATCGTTCCCGGCGGCGATTTGTTCGATTGTTTCTGATGGAATTGCCACAGGAAAACTGGCAAGCTTATCCACGCCTGATCAACTTGAAAGATGAAGATGTTTGCCATCAGCATCTGCCTCGCTTTTGTGTTCGCCGTTGCTGCGCCGGCTCCGGCTCGCACCGCTATCCACAAGGGCGATGTCGTGGTGGTGCCGCTCCATGGTGAAGTCGCACCGTCGCTGCTGGCGTTCTTGCGGCGCGCCGTGAAAACAGCCGAGAGCAACGACGCTTTCGCCATCATTTTCGACATGAACACGTACGGCGGTCGCCTCGACACAGCGAGCGACATCGTAAACGCGCTCAATCAAATCAAGATTCCGACCTACACTTTCATTAACACAAACGCTGGATCCGCAGGTGCGCTGATCGCGATCGCTACGCAACACATTTACATGGCGCCGGTCAGTGCAATTGGTGCGGCTGCACCCATCCTTTCGACAGGCGAAGATCTGCCCGCCACAGCAAAGGAAAAAACGATTTCGTATTGGTCTGCACTCGTCCGAGGCTCGGCAATTAAGAACGGACATAATCCCGATCTCGCCGAGGCGTTCATGAACAAAGAAAAAGAAGTAAAAATCGGTGAACGCATTGTGCATCCAAAAGGCGCAGTCCTCACGCTCAACGCGCAGGACGCGATCGAAAAGATCAACGGCAAACCCTTACTCGCCGACGGCATCGTGGATTCGATCGCCGATCTGACCAGGAAAGCTGAACTGAAGAGCAACATTGCCAGGATTGAGCCAACTGGTTTCGAGCAGCTCGCATTTTTAATCACTGCGCTTGCGCCATTGCTGTTGCTTGGCGGAATTCTTGGAGCCTATTTGGAATTCAAGATCCCAGGGGTGATGTGGCCCGGTGTTATCTCGGCAATTTGTTTCGCACTCTTTTTCCTTGGTCATTATCTCGCCGGGCTCGCCGGATGGGAGGTTGTCGCGCTTTTCATTCTGGGGATGGTGCTGGTACTCATCGAAATACTTTTCTTCGCGCACAGCACGATTGTTTTCGGGCTTGTCGGCGTGTTTCTCATCATCGGATCGCTGCTGTGGACAATGATCGATCGGTATCCGCAGCAACCTCTTCTACCCACCGGCAAAATGCTTGCTGTGCCATTGCTCAATATGTTTATGGCTCTCGCGGGAGCGTCGATCGTGATCGCGCTCCTGGCGCGTTATCTTCCGCGCACCAGTTTTTATCGGCGCTTTGCGTTGACCGATTCAAGTCCTCCTGGACCATCTCTCGCCGGCGCGCCGCGACACTTTGCAAACGCACTAGCGCTTGCGCCCGGAATGCACGGCACAGCCGTGACCGTGTTGCGACCCAGCGGCAAAGCGCGTTTCGACGATCACGTTGTCGATGTGGTAACCGAAGGCGAATTCATCGCGCGGGAAACACCAGTGACGGTCATCCAAACTGATGGGATGCGCGTTGTGGTAAAAAACGCAGCGGTTTAGTTTATCTTACTATCCACCAGCAACGACGCGTATGAATTCGATGCGGTCGCCTTCAGAAAGGAGGCGCTTTGACCATTCGTATGTGTGTAAGGCGAGGCCGTTGTGCTCCACCAAAACCGATCGCGGCGGCAATTCATAGCGTTCGATAAGTTCAGCGATCGTTTTTGCCTCACAGATCTCTACAGACTCGCCGTTGATCGCAATGTTCATACGCGGCAAAGCGCCTGATCCCAATCCTTCCAAACCGGCTCGAGTCCTCGGCAGCGAAGAACAGCAGCGACTTCGGCAGGGGAACGTTCGTCGCTAATCTCGAATTGGCCGGTGGCTAGTTGGTCTGCGCCGTCGTGGTATTCCGGAGCAACAATGCGGCCACGCACGGTCCGATGTAGATGTTCGCGGCCTTGTCGTGTGTAACCGCCGGGCTCGGTATGACTGCCCGCGCTCATCATCGTTACTCCGATCGAGGCGAGCGCATCGCGCAGCGGCGCGCGCTCGCGTGTGCTGAGCACGATGCCAACCTGCGGAAACGTGATGCGTAACGCGCACAGCAATTGTACAAGCTCGCGATCGCTCATTGTGAATAGCGGCCGGAATCCGCCTGCCGCAGGACGCAAACGGGCCACGCTCACGGTAACTTGCGCTTGCCAACAGTGCTTGAACAGGTGTTCCAAGTGTGCAGCCAGCGCGACAGCTTCATTCTGCCACTGCGTTAGTCCGAAGAGCGCGCCGATTCCCAGCCGGCGAAAACCGGCTGCGTAGCCGCGCTCCGCACAATCAAGTCGATAACTGAAATCGCGTTTCGGCCCAGCGGTATGCATCTCGGCATACACACCCCGATTGTAAGTCTCCTGATAAACAACGAGGCCTTCCGCGCCAGCCTCGACAATTGGCGCGTAATCTGTGGTATCCATCGGCCCGACCTCTATAGATATCGATGAAAAATCCAGAGCGAGCGCACGCACGCACTCAGCGAGATAACCGCCGCTCACAAACTTCGGATGCTCGCCTGCAACAAGAAGGATCTGGCGAAATCCCTCACGCGCCAGATGCTGTGCTTCGGACACCACTTCGTTGACGGTAAGTGTGACGCGAAGGATCGGATTATCCCGCGAGAAACCGCAATACTGACAATTGTTAATGCATTCATTGGAAAGGTAAAGCGGTGCAAACAGCCGCATCGTTCGCCCAAAATTTTGCAATGTGAGCGCGCGGGAAGTTTGCGCGATTATTTCCAGTTCTTCATCGGATTTGAAGGCAATCAGATGCTCAAAACGCGAGATCAACTCCGATTTTTCCAGAGCAAGACTGTCCAGGGTCTCGACAAACGACATCAGGATAGTTTCGTGTGCATGGTTACCTGCGCAAATCTCACTTGTACAAAAAAAGGCGGCATCCGGTCTTCCAGACGCCGCGAAGACAATCCTCGTTGTTAAGCGCTTAGAAAGCGAAATTCACGCCGGTGCGGACCATACCAAAGTTGTTGTGTGGGCCATCCACAAAATTCCAACTGAAATCACTAACCCAGCCAATGTGTGGAGTTATGCGGATTTCCATCCCGCCGCCAACCTGGCCGATTGCTCGCGCCTCGGCATCTGTATGATTAGTGGTCCCGACGACATCGAAACCCTCTCCCGGCTCGGTGAAACGCTCGTTAACTTGCTTCTGACCGCCGCCAAAGATTCCCCCGGCACCACCAAAAACGTACGGTGCAAAGCGCGTGCAAGAGATCGGGTAACGCAACGTGAGAGTGCCAAGCACAGCGCCTATCGCGTTTCTCTCGCGATGGATGCTACTCGCAAAAATTCCGTCGCTGAAATCGACGAAGACATCTTGGCGTGCCTGGTTAGCATCAACCACCCAGCCTTCAATCCCGACACCAATGTAGCGCATGAAAAAATATTTGAGATCGAGCCCACCTCCCCAAGCGTGATCAGCCTCGATGTAGCGGTCATCAATCCAATTATTACCCGTGAAAACGTATGTGCCCCAAAGCGAAACGTTGAATTCTCTGTCCGCGTACCACTCAGGACAGGGCGGTGGAGCAACCTGCTTGATTTCCTTGCCCGAATAGCCAACTCCTGCAAAAGCGACCGAAGCTACGAAGTTGAGTCCTATCAGGCTCATCAGCAGCCTTTTCATCTATTTCTCCTTTTGGTTAAGTCCTTCCCAATCTCGCACGCGTTGCATATGAACGACTTCCGCAAGTCGTTTGGATGGCTGAGTCTGAGCTGGCCGGTCTGATATTGCAAGCTTTTTCAGGCCTGCGGTTCGGCGTCACGGCTTAAGTTCCGCCCCGGTATTCGCGTCCGTAATGACAAACTTCTCATGATGAAATGCCGGATCGGCCCGAAACATTAATCGACCAGCATAACGGCGCTCGAGTTCGACGAGCAGTTCCTCGTCTTCCTCTTTTAACCGCTTCAAAACGTCGGGGTTCAGAATGACCCGAATGTCGTGGATGGAATCCTGGTATCTGCGCATGACGGTATTTAGCGTCCGGTGTAATTCCACGCTTGTGCTCATCGTGGTCTTCACGACGCCCCGCCCGCCGCAATAAGGACAATTTTCATAAATGGTGTCGCTTAGACTCTCCTGCGCTCTTTGCCGCGTCATCTCCATCAGGCCGAGTTGTGAAATAGCAAGCACATGCGTTCTAGCTTTGTCGCGCTTTAGCCGTTCCTTCATCAGATTGTAAACCGCTTGCTGATCTCTCCGGCTCTTCATGTCGATGAAGTCAGCGATGATCAATCCCCCGATGTTGCGTAATCGAAGCTGGCGCGCGATTTCGTCCGCCGCTTCAAGGTTGGTTTGCAAAATTGTTTTCTCTACGTCGCGGCCGCCTTTGTTGCGTCCGGTGTTCACATCGATGGCAACCAGCGCTTCGGTCTCGTCGATCACAATGTAGCCGCCGCACTTCAGCCAGACTTGCCTGTGAAACGCATCATCAATCTGTTTCTGCACACCGTATGTCTCAAAAATTGGCGTAGCGCCATCGTAGTAGCGAACGCGGTTTCTCGCGCGGCGCGAGATTTGACCCACCATGTCCGTCATCCGGTCCGTTGCCCCGTGGTCATCGCAAAGGATTTCGTTGATTTCTTCAGTGAGGAAATCGCGCACCGTCCGCTCGACTAGATCGGGTTCTTCAAACAGCCGGCGTGGGGAAGGGTTATCCCGAATGGCCTGATCGACTTTAGCCCAGTGATCCAGCAGAACTCGTAAATCGCGGACAAAATACCTCGCGCGTTGACCTTCGCCCACTGTGCGAATGATCACGCCGACGCCTTCGGGAATTTCCAACTGCCGCAGAACCTTGCGCAGTCGCTCGCGTTCTTTCGGCTCTTCAATTTTTCGGGAGATTCCGCTGCGATCGCTGAATGGCATCAGAACCAAATACCGCCCGGCGAAACTGAGATTGGTTGTAACGCGCGGGCCTTTCGTGCCGATTGGGCCTTTGGTCACCTGTACAATGACGTCCGAGCCGACCGGATAAATGCTCGGTATGTCTTTTACCGTGATCCGTTTTCGAGGACGCTTGTTAGACCGTCTGTCAATTTCTTCGATGCCGCTATCGAGTGCTGCGGGAATCGCGTCCCAGAAATGAAGGAACGCATTCTTTTCGAAGCCGATGTCAACAAACATCGCCTTCAATCCCATCTCGATGTTTTTGACTTTGCCCTTGTAAACGCTGCCTACAATGTTGCGCGAGCTCTTACGCTCAACACTGTATTCCTCAAGTCGCCCACCCTCGAGCAAAGCGACGCGGGTCTCGAGTTTCTCCACACTCAGAACGAGCTTGTTGCCGGTCTTGCGGGAAGGAAAACCTAAAATCTTTCTCACTTTGTCTATCATAAAAATGGAGGGGTTGACCGGTCATCAGCCGAGCTGCCGATACGAGCTGCAGGAGTGATTGTAACTGGGGATTCATCTTGTGGTGCGCTGCTGCCGGCTAGGCGGAGGAGGCGGTGCTGGCTGGTGCTTAATTCCAAAAAGCCGCTGAAAAAAGTTCCGCTGAGGCTGAGGTGCCGCAACCGGGACACCGCGGGCAGAGGGAACTGCAGCACGGCGCGCTACTCTGCCCCGTGAATCTGCTTCCGGTTCAACGTCGGGCGAAGCATCCGAAGTTGCCATTTGCACAGTGGCATTTTGCGAATCACCGGCGGTTTCTTCGTCCTCGGCTCCGAGATTTCCTCCCGCATCATGAAAACTCACTTCCTTAATTAACGTGAAAGGATTGGCCTTATGCGCGGGTGGCAGCCAGGCCACCTGCATGTCGAACTTGCCTTCTTCAAGCGCCACTGTGCGCTCCAAGATTCTGTCGGCGATCGGGGCCGCGATACTGCCGCCGTGCCCGGAGGCGCCCTGCACCATTACTGCGATGACATACTTCGGATGGTCATATGGCGCGAAACAGGCAAACCATGCCACATTTTCCTCGTGGCCGCGCTCGCTGGCTTGCGCGGTGCCGGTTTTTCCAGCGACCTGCACATTCTTCAAACGTGCTCTGCCACCGGTTCCGCCGTCGTCATTAACCACCTTCCAAAGACCCCTGCGAACCAATTCAATCTGATCAGCCGAAATTTCCTGCCGCAAATCCGATCTCACGCGTGGCGATGGCACAACCGGATTACCTTGCTCATCTAGCAAGGGAGAACCGTCTTGATTCAAAACTTTATCAACCAAACGCGGGTAGTAGCACACGCCGCCGTTTGCAATGGCAACATATGCCATTGCGAGTTGAAGTGGTGAAACAAGCGTATAGCCCTGGCCGATGGTGACGTTTGCTGTTTGGGCTTGTGACCATCTTTCCTGCGGATGGTGAATCTGCATCCACTCCGGTCCCGGCATATTGCCAGTCTGTTCGCCGCTGAGTTGCAGACCTGATTCCTCCCCAATACCCAGCATCTTGCCAATATGATCAATCGACTGAATCCCAGCGGCATTGCCATACTGATAGAAAAAAGAGTCACAAGATACTTTGATGGCATCAACGAGCCCAACTGTGCCGTGCCCGGAATGTTTCCAGCATTGGAAGTAGTGATCCCCATAACTCACGCCACCGCTGCAATTGTAACGCGCGTTTGCGAGATTTTTCGTGCCCCGCAGACCGGCGAGCGACGTGATAAGCTTAAATGTCGAGCCTGGCGGCAGACAGCTAATTGCACGATTGACTAACGGATCGCTCTCGTCCTTCTGCAGCGCTTTCCAATCCTTTGCCTTAATGCTTGGGATGAAAGTGTTCGGATCGAATGACGGGACAGTAGCCATCGCCAGGATGTTGCCATTATTTGGATCGACAACTACTGCGCCCGCCCTGGGCACGGCACGCAACGCTTCCTCTGTAATCGCCTGAATGCGCGCATCCAGGGTCAGGAACACATTTGCGCCTTGTTGCGGGGGATCTTCGCGCAGCACTCCATCGATTGTGCCCTTTGCGCTGCGTCGTAAATAACGCACTCCAGGTTTCCCGCGCAGATATTCGTCCATCGTTTTTTCGATGTTTGATTTACCTTCCACGTCTGCCTGGTAAAACGTGAATTTTTTTGCTTCCTCTTGGTTCACATCATCCGGCACGCCGACGTAACCAAGAATGTGCGCGGCCAGAGCGCCGTAAATGTAGGAGCGCACCGGCTTGATCGCGAGATCAACACCCGGAAGTCCGACATCGTGCTCGGCGAATTTCGCCATAGTAGGGAAATCGATGTCCTTAATGTAAGAAAATGGAACCTCGGTATCGTTACGAAAATGTTTCTGCAACTTGCCCGCGTTGTAATCGCGAGCCAGATCAAGCTCGTTAAGCCGCGGAACGACACCATTATTTACAATCTTGATGATATCCGGCTCCTTCATGTCTTTCGGCATTCCGCTGATGATCGCGCGATACTCACTCGTGGGCGGCGAACCGAACCGTTCGCGGTACCCTTTAACCATTTCTGGCAGATAAAAATCTACCTCATAACTGGCGCGATTCTGGACCAGGGTTAGGCCGTTACGGTCTTTAATCTCGCCGCGCACCGACGGAATACGCACGGTCGCCTGGGAACTGCCGCGAATCTGGGACGTCCATTCCTGACCATGCGCCACTTGTATCCACCAAAGTCGAACACCAAGTGCGCCGACCCCCAACAGCATGAAAAGACCGAGAAATTGAATCCGCAGACGAGAATTCAGGCGTCGTTTGCTCATTCTACTTCTCCCCTTTCAGGACCATATGAATACGCGGTGATCTGTCCGAGCCACTGTAAAACCCAGAAGAAAATTGGAGCGAGCGCCATCGCGATAAGACCGGGTCCGCCGATCTGCCACCAAATTTCACGGCTAAACACAAGCGAGCCGCGGCGAAACGTAATCATGAGGTATTGCGCCAGAACTATAGCCGAGGTGAAAACGCCGCTTAAGATACAATGCACCTCCCAGCGACCGCGGGCAAAAAGCGGTCGCAGCCCATGCATTATTCCTGCCAGCACACCGTAGAGCAGTATCGATGATCCGGCCGAGATTTCAACCTTGCCCCCGATCACCTGAACCGTAAGCGCATCCAGTAATACCCCGGCGAATAATGCCAAGGCCAACATGAGAGGAAAAGGCAACGCCATCGCGCCATAGAAAACAATCACAGGCACGATGTAGACGTGCGCGCTGTAAAACCACGGCAGTGCCGGGATCAAAAGTTCCGCGATCTGCGCCACTAGCACCAGCCCCAAGAGAATAACGAAAAAAATCATCTTCGACCCGTCACCACAAAAACGTCCTCCAGATGAGAGAGTTCAACCGCGGGTGTTAGCTGCGCCTGACCGTCCAATTCGCGCACACGGAAATTTTTCACAGCTCCAATGAACAACCCCGATGGAAAGACACCGCCAACTCCCGAAGTATAAACTTTTTGACCGGGCTTCAAATCAGCCTGTTTTGAAAGAAAATTCAGGTCTAAAAGCGGGGTGAGTCCGCCGGTCACACGCTCGCCAGAAACGATGCCCTGTTCGCGGCTGCCTTCCACTGAGGCTGCAATCCGGCAGTTTTCATCAGAAACCAGCAGAACGACGGAAATCGTGTCGCTTACCGTGGTCGTTTTTCCGACCAAGCCTACGTCGGTTACGACTGGCATATCCGTTTCGACCGCATCTCGTTTGCCGCGATTTATGGTGAGCGTTCGCCACCAACTAGACGAATCGCGGGCGATCACTTCAGCTGCGACTAATTTAAACACCGACCGCTCACGGTAATTGAGGGCGTGGCGCAGACGATTCACCTCGTGTTCAACGTCACGCAAGCCTTGGTTGGTCGCGCGCAGTTCTCGATTCTCAACGTGTAAGGCAGCGTTGTCGTGCTC
>DASXYB010000050.1:0-5864 GCA_036502745.1 Candidatus Udaeobacter sp. | reverse complement strand
TGCTTCCCCGGACAAAAAGCGTTGACAACGAGCCGCTTCGTTTGGAAAGTCAACACTCATTTTATCATGCTCGCACCTCAGCTTATTCCCTCCGCGCTTACAAGTAGCGTGTCGAGTATCCTTCAATTCCCGACCGAGGCGCTCCGCCCGGTTCGTTCCTTGCGCCATATGACGACTCAACTTCTTCAGGAAGCAGCACAGGTTATCCCGAATCAGCAAACTCTGATTAATGTTGTCTCCAAGCGTGTGCGTCAGCTTGGCTTGGGACATCGACCACTGGTAGAAACGACACCGCGAATGTCGTTAACGGATATTGCGCTGAAGGAGATCATCGCGGGCAAACTGACTTACGAGTCGCTCGAAGGGGCGTAAGAGTTCCGGGCACTGCTCCGATAAGTTCTGGCGTCTGGTATAGACGTCCTACAACCTTGTTAAGGTCGCGAGACTCGCAGACTGGATTTCCGCTGAGGACAGCCGACGCTACGAACGAAGACGAGTAGCGACAATGCGCAATCGTTGGCAATATGGCAGCCGAGTCCATCATTAATCGAAAAGCGCTGCGCGATTATCATATCGTTGACCGTTATGAAGCGGGCATCGAATTGAAGGGGAGTGAGGTAAAATCGATCCGCGCCGGCAAAGCCAATATCGGAGATGCGTTCGCGCGAATCGAGAATGGCGAAGCGTTTCTCTACAATGCCGACATTCAGCCTTACGAGCGCGCGAGCCACGAAATCCCCACCGCAAAACGCGTACGCAAATTGTTGCTTCACCGCGAGGAGATCGACAGACTTTATGGGGAAGCGCAGGTAAAAGGCCGCGCCCTCGTAGTGCTAAAGTTGTATTGGAAGAACGGGAATGTGAAGGCCGAAGTCGGCGTCGGCATTGGCAAGGATGCGGGTGACAAGCGCGCTGATTTGAAAAAGCGCGCTGTTGATCGCGAGACAGCGCGTGAAGTTGCGCGATTCAATCGCAAACACGCTTAACCGCCTGTGAACGACGCGCCGTCGCTTCGTGTTCACGGCCGTTTGCTCGCAAGCTTTCGTATCTGATTATGAGGTCGTGCAATGAATAGGCGGATTTGGGTCGGAGCAGGCGCTCTTTTAATAGGCGGTTGGATAACCGCTCGCAGCATTCGCACGGCGCAATACGCGTTACGCGATAAAGTTGCCCTGATCAGCGGTGGATCGCGTGGACTAGGTCTCGTGTTGGCGCGACACATTTGTAATCAAGGCGGAAAGGTTGCTCTCCTCGCGCGTGATCCAAAAGAACTCGCACGCGCGAAAGCCGATCTCACCGCGCGCGGCGGAAGGGTTCTCACTGTCCAATGCGATCTGCTCGATCGCGATCAAATTCCGGATGCTGTCCGAAAAGTCATCGATCATTTCGACAGGATTGACATTCTGATCAACAACGCCGGCATCATCGAAGTTGGTCCGCTCGATCACATGAGCCGCGAAGATTATGAGCGCGCGATGAAACTCCATTTTTGGGCGCCATACGAATTGATTTCGCAGGTCGTGCCAGAGATGCGTCTTTGGGGTGGGGGACGTATCGTGAACATCACCTCTATTGGAGGTAAAGTTGCCATGCCACATCTTGCGCCCTACAGCGCCAGCAAGTTTGCGCTCACCGGTTTCTCCGATGCGATTCGTGCCGAGCTGGCGCGCCACAATATTCAAGTCACGACCGTGGCGCCTGGACTCATGCGTACCGGCTCGCATGTGAACGCAAAGTTCAAAGGCAATCACGACGCTGAATTTGCCTGGTTCTCGGCTGGCGCGGGCGCGCCGCTGATCTCAATGGACGCGGATCGCGCAGCGCGAAAAATCGTTGCGGCATTCAGACGTGCTCAGCCATCGCTAACCCTCACGTTCGCTGCCCGAGGCACGATCGCCGGCAACGCGCTGCTTCCAAACTTCACCGGGTACGCGATGAAAATTGTGAATCGGTTTTTGCCTGATGTAGCCGACGAAAGCGGCGAACAGTCGCGAGCTGGTTCGGAGCTCCCACGACTGACGCCGGAATGGATAACACGCCTGGCCGACCGCGCCACAAGGGAGAACAACGAAGGCGCGACGTCTTCCGTGAATCGTTAACACGTTAAATCGTACATCGGATTGATTGTCCCCCGATTCAACGATTCCCGATTCAACAACTAAAGTAGCGAAGCCATGAGCAAACGGCTTTTCGTCGCAATCGATCTGCCGGATTCAACACGGCAATTGCTTACAGGACTTGATCCGCGGATTCGCGGGGTGCGCTGGACGCAAACCGACCAGATGCATTTGACGCTCGGTTTTTTCGGGGGCGTACCGGAAGATGTTGAATTAAAGCTGCGGCAAAAACTCAGCGGCATCGAGTTCGGCGCGTTCTTTCTGAATGTGAATGGCGTTGGTGTCTTCTCCGCAAAAGGCGCGCCGAAAATCATCTGGATCGGGGTCGGCAAAGCACACCCGCATCTGTTTCAAATTCACAAGCGCGTGCAGGAAGCGGCACTGGCGGCCGGTATCGAACCGGAGTTTCGTCCATGGCATCCGCATATTACACTGGCGCGTTGCCGCGATGTCTCCGCTCAAGCGCTTCGCAAATTCTTACAATCGAATACCGAGTTCGATGCTGGAATGATCCGCGTCGAAGCGTTTCATCTTTATTCCAGCAACCTGACGCCTGCGGGGCCAAATCATAGTCGCGAACTCACCGTTCGCTGTAGCGGCGGTGTCTGATCGGCGAAGTTACTGTGGCCGCCTCGTTGTCCGCAACGCGACGCTCATTTGTTTGCATCACAAACTTCACGTGTTCCATAGAAACGCGGCTACAGATTACAGTCCCTTGCTCGACAATGGAGCGGCGATGTGCTCGAGAGAGCGTCGTTCAGCGGCTACGCCAAGCCATGCTTCCATCGCCGCCGCAAAAATCATCAATGCCGCAGCCACCAGATATCCCATGAATAATGCAGTGCTCGATCCCTTGCCAATGATCCAACTAAACAGCAATGGCGCGCCGACGCCGCCAATCAGTGTTCCACCGGCAAAGAAAATTGCGATCGCCATTGCGCGAATTTCCAAGGGGAAAATCTCGCTCACGGTCAGATACGCAGAACTGGCAGCCGCCGACGCGACGAAAAAGATGATTGTCCATGCGAGGGTTTGCGTGTGCGCGGTCAGCAATCCGGTATGAAAAAGCCAGCCAGTCACAGCGAGCAATACTCCTGCGAGCGCATACGTGACGGTGATCATTTGCTTGCGCCCGATCGTGTCGAACAGATGCCCAAGCAGCAGTGGGCCGAGCACATTTCCAAGTGCGAACGGTAAAAGATATCCGCCGACGTCTTGTTCCGGCACGCCATAGAACCGCATCAACACAAGCGCATACGTGAAGAAGATTGCATTGTAGAAAAATGCCTGCGTTGACATGAGCACGAAACCAAGAACTGAGCGTCGCCGATGTTCGTGCACGATCGCGTGCCAGATTTCGCGCCAGGGCGTGTGCGTGCGAGTGCGAATGCGCGTGGGGAACAGCTCATTGTAGCGGCGTTCTGTGGCCGCTGAGTCGCGGGCCCGATGAATCTTCCCTTCCACGTCTGCGATAATCTCTTCCGCCTCCTCATTGCGGCCGTGAATCATTAACCAGCGCGGACTTTCCGGAACCCAGCGGCGAAAGAAAATCACAATCAATCCCAGTGTCGCGCCGATTCCAAATGCGCATCGCCATCCGAGGTCGATCGGAATGTGGCGTGGATCGAGCAGCACCAGCGTCGCACTCGCGCCCATCGCAGCGCCAATCCAATACGAGCCGTTGATGATCAAATCAACGCGGCCACGCACGCGCGCTGGAATCAATTCATCGATCGCCGAATTGATCGCCGCGTATTCGCCCCCAATGCCAGCTCCAGTGATTGCGCGAAAGAATGCATAACTCCAGAAATTCCAGGAGAAAGCCGATAGGGCCGTGCCGATCAGATAAACCGCAACCGTGATGAAGAATAATTTCTTGCGGCCAAACCGATCGGTTCCGTAGCCAAAAAGCAACGCACCGAGTACGGCGCCAGCCAAATAACACGTTGCGCTTGCACCCACTTGGGCGTCGCTCAATCCGAGCGTCTCATGACGTGTCAAAACTCCACCCAACGCTCCGGCCAATGTTACTTCCAGACCGTCCAGAATCCACGTCGCGCCGAGCGCAACCACGATGAGCCAATGCCATGAGCTCCAGGGCAAGGCATCTAACCGCGCCGGAACATAGGATTCGATCGTTTTGCCGTTTCGCATCCGCGAGTCTTTTCGTGCAAAGAAACGTGCGATGCAAAACCAGCCGAGTGCGGCCTGTCTCCACTCAGAGCGGCGACGAACGTGAAGACGGCCTGCCTCAGGCCGTAGCAGCTAATCCAGCAGTTCGACTGGATCGCCTTTGTGCAGCATGCCTTCGACGACGACTGCCGCGTAAACACCGGCAGTGCCCTCGTGCGCTTGCGCTACTTTTTTCAGCACCGCTGGTGTTCTCTCCGACGTGTCGGGATCCAGGGTGATCATTACGCAGCGCGCATCACGTTCCAAAACTCTGACGATAACTTTCGGCCCGATTTTTAACGATTGGCCGACAAGTGCGTTTTCACCGAAGCCGTTACCCGAGGCCAAATCCACATAGACGTTTGCTCTGAAGCGTCGCTTGTCGATCGGACTCTCCGTTTCTTCAGAGAGTTGCCGTCCTGATTGCAAACTGAAAATCGACACGGGACGGCAATCGGTCATCGCCCGGTGCGACCGCATTAACGTGAGTTGATGCTTCTCGTCGATTTCACTGCGGAGCATCTCCATGAGGACCGGATCATCGATCGCAACCGTTTTTCCATCCGGAGTTTCGATGTCGACCATTAGCTCTGAAATGTCGGCGGACAGAGGACCCGCGCCCATTTTTTCCGCTTCGGTCAGGTTCACCGGGCGCGCAGCTTTATCAGGAAAACGAAACCGGGGGCGATATTGCAGAAGTCGCCGCTGTTCGCGCGCCGTGAAATACGGAAATCCCATGGGACTTGCCGAACTTTTGAAGGCGAAGACTCGGTCGCCGTAAACTCCGGGATAGCCGGCAAACGCTTCCTCCAACTCTTCTCCGCGCATGCTCTTAACTGGGTATCGCCAGAGGCTATCCACTTGTCCGATAACGCTCATAAATTAAATTCTCTTCCAAAATCTGACAGCAGCAGCCGACTCGGAAGCGACCCAGGTAATCTCATACTGCATGTCATTCTGACCGAAGCGAAGAATCTCTGATCATTTCCGGACGAAGCGGCGCCGAAATCCTCAGAAACGTTTAAAAGCTTGGCCTCGTACTTCGGATGTCGTTGCAGCGCTTCCCTCAACAGTCCTATTTATCATCGAGAAAAGTGACTGCGCCTGTATCGAGGCTGTAATAGCCGCCGACTACCTGAATCTTTCCGGAATCAACTTCGGTCTTAAGAATCGGAGTCGATGAACGTAGGCCTTGCACGACGTTTTTGACGTTCACTTTTATCGTTGTGTCGAGATCATCTTTCGCAGTGGCTTCAACCGCAGGCTTGATGGCAGTGACTAATGATTGGATGTGCCCGGGTGCCTTGCCTTTCGCGGCGATTGTTTGCTTTGCTGCGTCAACCGCGCCGCAACGCTGATGTCCCAGCACCAATATCAGGCGGCTACCCAAATGATCGACCGCGTATTCGATGCTACCCAGGCCTTCATCATTCATTACGTTTCCCGCCACACGAACGATGAACAAATCGCCGAGGCCTTGGTCGAAGACGATCTCGGGTGGAACGCGCGAGTCAGAGCAACTGACAATGACGGCGAACGGATGCTGAACGTTTGCCAGTTCTGTGCGCCTGTCCG
>DASXYB010000049.1:0-10090 GCA_036502745.1 Candidatus Udaeobacter sp. | reverse complement strand
GGCTCGTCCTGCGTTTTCAAAAACTCGAATGTCCGTATTAATAACGGAATATCGTGTCCATCGATCGGCCCATAGTAGCGCAGTCCGAGTTCTTCGAAAATCACGCTCGGCACGAGCAAACCCTTGACGCTTTCTTCCACCTTATGCGCGAGCTGCACGCCGGTTTTTCCAAGAATCGCCTGGACGAAATCGCGCGCCTTATCGTGTAGATGCGCATAAGTGGGATTGGTTACGATGCTGTTTAGGTAATTAGCGATTGCGCCCACGTTTTTTGCGATCGACCACTCGTTGTCGTTAAGCACGACGATGAAACGCTTGGTATGCGTTTTGACATTGTTCAGCGCTTCGTAGCTGATTCCACAAGTGAACGCGGCATCTCCGGCGACTACGACAATGTTTTCATCACCGCCGCGCAGATCTCGTCCTACAGCCATGCCGAGACCAGCGGAAAGCGCCGTGCCAGCATGACCGGCGCCGTAGCAATCGTGTTCGCTTTCCGTGCGCAAAAGAAATCCGTTGAGGCCCTCGAATTGGCGCATCGTGTGAAAACGATCCAGCCGGCCGGTAAACATTTTGTGGACGTACCCTTGGTGGCTGACGTCCATGAGGATACGATCGCGCGGCGTATCGAACACGCGATGCAACGCAATCGTCAGTTCGGTCACTCCGAGATTCGGTCCGAGGTGCCCGCCGGTTTGCGAGAGAACTCTGATGAGCTCATCGCGCACTTCTTGAGCGAGTTGCGGCAGATCCTGCTCGCGAAGTGCTTTGATATCGGCCGGCGAACGGATTCCGTCGAGCAAACGCTTCGGCGCGCCCGTTGTCTCGGTGGCTTGCAAATTTTCAGAAGAGTTTGATTTCGTCATCGGTGCTTTCGGATCCGAGCGTCGTTTTTTCCTGAGGACCCGCTTCCTGCGCCGGCTCGAATTCTTGTACTACGGCTTTCCCAGCGCTGTTACGGGTAATGATTTCAATTTTTTGCTCGGCGTTGGCAAGGCGCTCCTGGCAGGTCTTTACCAGCTTCATCCCTTCCTCATAGCGAACGATCAAATCCTCGAGTGGCAATTTACCCGATTCCATCTGCTCGACAATTTTCTCGAGCCGATCCATCGCGCTTTCAAAGTTCAGCTCCGTCTCACGCGGCTTAAGTTTACTACTCATGGGGAAAACGGAGGAATTAAGCACAGGTTGGCTGGGAAAAAAGTGGGACTTCCGCTGTAGCGTCTGCTGTTCTGAGCGGATTCGTGCAGAACGCCGACAAATAAACGCTCGCGCCAGTTTCAAGCTCAGCGAATGTTCATTCCCGAATTAGCGGAGTATGCGCATATTCCAACTCCCTCAGCGCGCTCAATTGAAGCAAACGGCCCATACGTCATCGCCATCTGCATCCTTTTACGCGATGTGGGACGCCGTTGCGCGTTTCACGAACGAAATTCGTGCAAGCGAATTCATGTCGGACATGATTAGCCGTCGAGATGCTTGCGGCAGCGAAGGCGTGATGGGAGCGCTCGATTGCGCAACGCTCTACGGATTGACACGTTGGTTGCGTCCTATGGTGCTCGTCGAGTCGGGTGGGTTTATTGGCATGTCGTCCGCGTTCATCTTGAAAGCGCTTTCGGACGAGAAGCTCGCCACCTCGAAGCTCTATAGTATCGAGTTGAGCGAAGACTGTGAGCAAGGCGCTCTGATTCCAGAGGAACTGCGATCTTCGGGTGGCTTCGTGCCGATGCGCGGTCGAATCGAAGATTTTCTTAAAGACGACCGGCTGCCGCAGTCCATCGACATGTTCTTGCACGACAGCTCGCACAGCTATCAGCACATGCTCTGGGAATTTCGCCAATTCTGGCCGCGCCTGCGCGACGGCGGATTGCTGGTGTCACATGATGTCCAGATGAACGCTGCGTTTCCTGAGTTCGTCACAAAAACGTACGTGCACGAAAAAAAGACTGGCCGCCGCGATGCGCAGCGCACTTCGCATTATGAATGGGGCAGGTGGGGATATCTCGGGTTCGTGATAAAGAAAGCCAGTCGCTAACATGCGCGTCGTCGATCTTATATCGGGGCAGGACGCACGGCATCGCCTCCTCGTGGGATTGGCCGCCGGTGCGGCGACGTTCTTTGCCGTGCGCGAACATCTTCGGCTCTGGAGTGCAGCGATTGCGGGTTGGAATACAGTCGCTGTCGTTGTCCTTGCGCTTGATTGGGTGACAATTCTGACGACACCGCAGCGCAAAATACGCGAACTAGCGCAGCAACAAGATCTCAGTCGCTTCCTCGTTTTTCTTTTTGTCGTGGTCATCTCATCCGCTGCTCTGTTCGCAGTCGGATTTCTCGTCAGCGTGAAGAAGAGCGAGACGGGCGAGCATTTCATTATTCATCTACTGCTCACCCTCTTGACCGTGATCTTTTCCTGGACGCTGGTTCACACGGTCTTCGGTTTCCGTTACGCCCATGCGTTTTATGGCGATAGCGACGATCCAGGCGTGCAAAAGCATGCCGGCGGTTTGATTTTCCCAGGTGATCGGCCACCGGACTATTTTGATTTCGCCTATTTTTCGTTTGTGGTCGGAATGACTTGTCAGGTGTCGGACGTGCAAATCACGTCACGTCGCATGCGTCGCCTCACTTTGGCCCAAAGCATTCTTTCGTTCGGATTCAACACGATTGTTCTTGCGCTGGTTATCAATATTGCCGTCTCAGGTCTGTAGTAATGCGAGCACCGCTGCTGGCTTATTTCCCCCGAGTCGGACTGCTCTTCGACAAAGGCTGATGGCTACTGAAACAGGCGTTTTCCTTTCGCAGACTCCCTGATTAATTTTGCCAGGCGAGCCATTTGCGTTTCTTCTTTCTTCGCGCTGATAATCCACCAGCCGATCATTTTTCGATAGGAAGGCGGCTGTTTCTCGAAAAAGTTCCAGGCTGCGTTATTCTTCTCTAACAAATTTGCGTACGGCTCGCTCAATTCGGTGCTTCGTTGTTCGTACGAATAAGTACCTGACTTGTTTTCGATCCGCGCCGAAAACGCTCTTAATCCGGTCGGCCGCATTTGTTTTTGCCTAACGAGCTCCTTGGCGCGCTTGATATTGATCGCGCTCCAAATGCTGCCGCGTCGCCGTGGCGTGAACCGAATTTGATAACTGATTTCGTCAACGCGCTTCCGAATTCCGTCGATCCAACCGAAGCAGAGCGCCTGATCCACCGATTCGGGCCACGTGATGCTCCGCTCTCCCGAATCCTTTGTGTAAAACCCAACCCAAAGCTCAGTCGCCGTCGCGTGATTTTTCTCTAGCCAGGTTCGGAAATCCGCGGGCGTTCGAAAGAATTTCGGTTTCAACCGATCTGCTTTTTGTATGCGGCGGCGTCCTTGAGATTTTTGAGGTCGTCGGGATTCTCGATCTTAAGAACGAATATCCATCCTTGCGCGTAGGGTTCGCGGTTGATTAGACCGGGGTCGGCTTCAAGCGCCTTGTTCGCCTCGACAACTGTGCCTTTCACCGGCGCATAGATGTCGCTCGCCGCTTTCACTGATTCGACGACCGCGACCGGTTCCTTGGGATTCACCTGCCGTTCGAGCTTCGGCAGCTCGACATAAACTACGTCGGTCAATTCCGATTGCGCGTGATCTGTGATGCCGACGCGGATGTTCTCGCCTTCGCGCTTAATCCATTCGTGGCTTTCAGTGTAGAGCAAATCGTCTGGGATCATCATGATGCTGGTTTTCTGTAGAGCGGTTTTTTTTCCACTGTGGCTGGGAATTTTTGTGCGCGAATCTCGATATCAATCTCAGTGCCGATCTTCGCGTGCGCGGACGACACATACGCCATGCCGATGCCCCAGTTCAAGCTCGGAGAAAGCGTGCCGCTCGTCACTTCCCCAATGCACTCGCCATTGCGAAATACGGCGTAGTGCGGGCGCGGCGGCGCACCTTTCTCCTTCATCCGGAACGACACGAGCTTTTCGCGAGGTCCGACTTCCTTTGTCTTCAACAACGCATCGCGACCAATGAAGTCTGGCTTGCCTACATCAACGAAGAATCCGAGTCCCGCCTCAATCGGGTTTCGTTCCGGCGAGAGATCGGAACCGTTGAGCGGATAGCACATTTCCAGCCTCAACGTATCGCGCGCGCCCAGGCCACAAGCCTTGATTCCAAGCGTTTTGCCTTGCTCAAGTACGGCCCGCCAAAATTTCGCAGCGTCGTTTGCGGCGAAGAAAACTTCAATGCCGTCCTCGCCGGTGTAGCCGGTGCGGGCGACCGAAACGCTCGTTGTGTTAAATGGAACATCAACGATGTGGTTTCGTGCCGGCAGCTCGAAGTCTTTACTGAACAGCGCATGAAACAATGCCATCGTCCGAGGCCCTTGAATTGCAACTGCGCCAAAATCCGCGCTTCGACTTGTTAGGGAAAGGCTCTCCTTGAGGTGACTTCGGAGCCATGCAAAATCTTCATCCGCGCGGGCGGCGTTCACGACGAGCAAATATTTTTCCTCGTCGACGCGATATACAATCAAGTCGTCGATGATCCCGCCGCGTTCATTGAGCAAAAACGTGTATTGACCCGTGGTGACGTGGAGCTTGCCAACGTTGTTGGTCAGCATGGTGTTGAGCCAATCGCCAGCACCGGGTCCGTCCACGATGAACTGTCCCATGTGCGAAATATCGAAGACGCCAACATTGTTCCGCACTGCCCGATGTTCCTCGACGATGCTGGTGTATTGCACCGGCATCAACCAGCCGGCGAATGGAACGATCTTGGCGCCCAGCCGCACGTGCTCGTCGTAAAGCGCCGTCTTTTTATCGCTCACGCGCCAAATTAGACTCGGACGAATGCGGCGCAAGCTTGGGCCCGTAATGACGGCCGTCTCGATTTCGACTCCTCACCTTCATCCTCTTCTCGGTCGAGGAGGAGAGGAAAACGTTTTTCGTGCCGCACGTTTAGTCGCGGTGACGTCATGTCCTGCGCCTCTCCCTTTCGAAAGGGAGAGGATTGAGGTGAGGGATTGTTGCGTTAGTTTGCGCCAGCAATGACCTGGCTGGATAAACTTGAACGCCGTTTTGGTTTTCTGGGCATTCCGGGACTGATCCGGATCGTGATTGGGTTTACCGCGCTCGTTTACGTGCTGGTTTATCTCAATCGGGGCTTCGAATCATTTTTAACGCTCGATCCGGCTTTAATTCTTCGAGGCCAGGTTTGGCGCCTGGTCACCTACATATTCCTTCCGACGACGTTCAGTCCATTGTGGGTGCTTCTCGCTCTCTGGTTTCTCTGGTTCATCGGCGAAGGTCTCGAACGCGCATGGGGTCCGTTTCGGCTGACGCTCTATTTCGTCGTTGGGATGATTGGCACGACCATCTCGGCGTTCTTTTTCGGCGGCAATTTCTCCAATGGCATGCTCATCACGTCGTTGTTCTTCGCATTCGCGCGCTTTTATCCCGAGGAAGTCATTTACATCCTTTTTATTCTGCCTGTAAAAATCAAATGGCTGGCATGGGCGTACGCCGCTTTTTTGATGCTCGGATTTTTTCTTGGAACGAGCTCGTATCGCGCAGCGCTGGTCGCAGCATTCATCAACTATTTCATTTTCTTCGGACCGGAGATTATTCATCAGGCGCGCCACCGCCGCGATGTTTCGACACGTCGCAGACGTTTTGAATCTGACTCGCGCAGCCCCGCCGAAACGCTCCATCGCTGTCCGGTCTGTGGCGCCACCGAGATAAGCGATCCAAATCTCGATTTCCGCGTCGCGCGCGACGGCGAAGAATATTGCATGGCGCATCTGCCGAAGGTGGGGAGCGCCGTCGAAGGTAGCGGCGATTGACCTCAATCGCCTGCAGCCGGTTCGGGTGAACCGCCCCTGCCTCCTTGACCAATAAATGGCAAGTCGGAGACTAACGCGATGACTGACAAAAACTCCATGCTTGTCCCAGAACAAGGCTGGCATTGCTTGCATTTATTTTACCGGATCGAGTACGGCCAATGGCAATTGCTCAGCCGCGAGGAGCAAAACGCCGCGAAAACGAACCTAGCGTCGCTGGTGCAGGAAGTGCGCGCGATGGATTCTACTCAATTGCTCACGCTTGGAGTGGTGACGCCGAAGGCCGACATCGGATTCATGTTGATCACGCCCGATTTGCACAACGCTAATAGCATCGAGAAACGATTATCGCTCTCGTTAGGCCCAGACGTGCTCACGCCGGTCTATAGCTATTTGTCGCTGACCGAGGAGAGCGAATACATCACGACCGAGGAAGAATACGCGCAGACGCTCGAGTCGAGTGTCCGCAAGGATTCTGCAAAGCTCGAAGAGGCGTTGAGATCCTTTCGCGAGCGAATCAAACATTATCGGCAGGAGCGGGTTTATCCTACGTTGCCCGATTCGCCGGTGGTTTGCTTTTATAATATGAACAAGCGCCGCGGCGAGCAACGCAACTGGTATGCGCTGCCGTATGATGAACGCAGCAAACTGATGAAAGGACACGCCAGTGTCGGACGTGAGTTCGCCGGCAAAGTGAAACAGTTGATCACCGGTTCGACCGGTCTCGACGACGCGGAATGGGGTGTGACGCTTTTCGCGCGCGACACATTTCAGATAAAAGCCATCGTTTACAAAATGCGGTTCGACCCGGTGAGCGCCGAGTACGCCGATTTCGGTGAATTTTACATCGGTATCCAACTACCTCTCGACGAATTGTTCCGGCGCTTGCAGTTGTAAACTCTTCCTCTTCCGCTTCCTCTTAATCTCAAGTTTATTACTGTTCATCGAACGGAGATTAAGATTCAGAGGGAAAGGAAGATTGTTCTGGATGGGTGACAGAGCGGTTGATTGTGCACGCCTGGAAAGCGTGTGTGCCGAAAGGCACCGGGGGTTCGAATCCCCCCCCATCCGTTTGCTCGTTAGGGCAGTGACATAGTCCAGCGGTAAAACGAGCATTGAACAGGTGCACGGCAGGCCTTTAATAAATATATGGTTATCGATTGCCACACGCACCTCGACGATGACGGTGCCGCAGACAAATTGCTTCGGTCGATGGACGAGGCGGAAATCGACGCTTCGATCATTATCGCCGAGACGTTGCCTGGAGACATTTCCAACGTGGCTCAGGTGCTGGACGCGGTGAGGCGCTCGGAGAGGCTGTGGGCCATAGTAAACTGCGTATTTTCAAAAACCGTTGACCTCAAGTACGTCGAAGAGCTGACGCAACTCTTGCATGACGACAGAGTAGTGGGATTGAAATTTTATCTCGGCTACGAAGAATATTCGGCGGATGACGAGCGGTTGCATCAGTTGTACGAGTATTGTGAGAAGCATGATGTCCCCATCATGTTTCACACGGGCGTTTTAGAAGCCGGCAGCTCGGGTTTGCTTGAGTATTCGCACCCATTGCAGGTTGATCGCGTAGCGACTCGATTTCCAAATCTCACGATTATTATGGCGCATATGGGAAACCCGTGGCTGATCGATTGCGCGGCTGTGCTCGCCAAAAATGAAAATGTCTATGCAGATATGTCAGCTTTCTTCGCCGAAAACAGATCGATCACCGCTCATGACGTTGAGGTGTTCAAACAACGCATGGAACAGGTTCGGGTTTTTTTATATTCCTACGAAAAGTTTTTGTTCGGCACGGATTATCCGTTGTACTCACAGAAGGAGTATTTACGAGCGGTGGAGGCGCTTGAGATGGAAAAAGCCGAACATGAAGCAGTCATGCATGCCAACGCTGCGCAACTCTTTGGCGTCACTACTTCTTAATGTCGGCGACCCTTACGTTGAACGGCAGCTGATAAAGCTTCCTCTCCAGGCCGTAATTAACCCGGTTCAATATCGATGTCGGATAATCGAGTGACAGGAAATCGGATTTCGGCCGGTAATATGCGCCGGCAAAGGAGAAACCATCCACGCTTTTGTACATCGAATTGACGGCATCATCGATTGAATCACCGGCCCCGGTCACAACTCCGAGATTCCAATCGTCGCCCACGGTTACAAGGCGGTTACTTTCGCGGCGGACATCCCATAACCAGAGATTTTGTTCGATCTCCGGTTTGTAATCGACGCGCAACCCTTGTGGAGTGCGGCCCGTCTCCTCGTCTATGCCGGGGTTCAAGAGCAAAACTGAAGTGGCCACTGTTCCGAGTTTGAAAGGGCTATCTTTTCGAACAAAGGATGAAAAATAATGATCCACCGACGAACATTGCGCGAGCTCAGTAAAGAGTGAGTTATAGCCGGGCCGGTTCGAGCAGAATTCGCCGAAGTACATTTTTCCGGTTCGCTTGTCGATGAGGAGTGAGGCATCCCAGTAAAACAAACCTTTGTGCTCCTTAGCCATTGCGTCGACCACCGGCGGAAAAGCGATAGTGTTGATCTTGTCGGTCATTGTAATCGGGAAGAGCAGATTTTGAGAGCACCCGGTCTGAATCGAAATGTTCCCGCTGCCGAAGGGTTTATTTTCAAACTCAAGTACGACCGCTAAGGGCACGCCATCGTAGTAGATTTTCTCCGGCGTGATCTCGATCGCCGGATTGATTAATTCTTCGAGAATAAATCCGGAACCGTCGTAGGCCGTCTTGTTCTCGTTCAACATCTCCACAATCTGCCTGGCAGCTAATTTCGGATCGTCGACATCCGGAACGAATGTCTTCACGCTGTCATCCTGACCTTTGAGCACCCATAGTTGTTGCGTCGATTTGAGGAACTTAAGCGCCTCAACCACGTCAGTGAACGGCTTAATATCGGGCACGTGCAAGCGGGGATAATGCTCACGTACCAATTGTTTCGCATGCTCCCGGTTTCGTTCGAATAAGTAATCCGCTTCAGTGGGAAAATTACCGTGGAATGGCATCCCTGCGATGTGATCGCTGAATCGGAACAAGTGATTTCGATCGAAAAATACGAAGTAATCTTCCGGGCGTTCATAACCTCGCATTTCTTCGATCAGAAGATTAGCCGGGCGTTTTTCAACCAATCCGTCAAATAGAGTCAGTCGCCGCCGCTTCGCCTGGGCATTTTCACCTCGCAGCTCGCCCTCTTTCGCAGAATGGACCGCTGCTTTGTCGTGGACCATGCCGACGACCACTTCACAGCCTTCCTGCTGGAGTTTGTGAGCTATGGGTAATGCGTCTCCCGAGTACGTGAATATTCGGTATTTCATTGGCCGTGACTGAACGGTTGATACTTCGTCATTGCGCGTGTTGCCGGAGTGATTCGGTTCTGAGCTTATTGTCGGTTCCTGATTGATCGTGAAACCGGCACAAACTCCTTATGTGCGCGAACGTCGAAACCGACTGAGACAAAGACGGCAGGGAAGAGGCTTTCTAGCGCTGTTGTGTCTGACTCTCTGCCTGCGCCGGTTCCTGAATAAACGTTTCTATGATGGTTAGCAGTTCGTGAATGGCGCGAACTTCTTCTTTGATACTGCGCTGGAGCATTCGAATAAGAGCAACACCTTGCGGCGAAAGCGATTCTTCGCGCAGCAGAAGCTGCAGCACTAGCAGTGTCGGACCAAGTGGCTCGTGCAGCCGATGCCTGATGAGTTTAATCAGCTCCGCCCGCGCAGGTGCGGCCGCTGATTCAGGTTCAGCGTACAACGGCGCAGAGTTTTTTTGAGCACGGCGTACCATCGATTTTTCCCTTTCAACACTTATTACGCACGCAAGCCTTCTTCGAGACGCTTCTTGGATCGGAAAAAATCCGGCACTCATCAGAATTTTTCGCACTTTCGCGAAACCGCTCGCCGACCACAGTTAGCCTTACATTGCCTTGCCAATCCGAACGGCGATGCGCCGATGGCGCTCGCCGCCTCAGTGTTTCCGGATTACCTGCAAATCCTGCCGCAACTTGACCCTGCTGCCGTTTGGCAGAAAGCCGCGGAAGTTTACGGCAGGGTAAATCATGCAATCGCGGCCAATAACCGAGCCGGGATTAATGACTGAATTGCATCCAATCTCAGTTCGGTCACCGACGATTGCGCCAAATTTTCTTAAGCCAGTGGGAATGTCGCCATCCGGCGTGCTCACCGCAATTTCAGCGTGATTGAGTTTTACGTTTGAGAGAATGACGCCTGCGCCAAGATGGGCGTGGTGCCCCAGGATGGA
>DASXYB010000048.1:0-41974 GCA_036502745.1 Candidatus Udaeobacter sp. | reverse complement strand
GGACATCACGGTGCCGATGGAACACCCCAACGCTTCCGCGATTTCGTGGTATTGCATATCGTCGATTTCCTTCATCAAAATCACTGCGCGATGCTCGGGCGAGAGCTGATCAATCGCCTTGTCGATTCGGGCGCGAATCTCATCCCGTTCCATCGCTTGATGAGGTAACGCTTCCGTTTTCGGAACCGTTTTTGATGCCGGGTCAATCTCTCTCAGCTGAATTGCATCATCGAACTCAGCATCGCCGCCTTTGATCTTCTTTTTGCGCAGCCAATCGATCGTCACGTTCATGACGATGCGATAAATCCAGGTGTAAAAGGATGACTGACTGCGGAACCTCCCAATCGATTTCCATGCTTTTAGAAAGCTCTCCTGAGCGAGATCCCACGCGTCCTGTTCGCTGTGGACCATGTTGTAAATCATGCCGAATACTCGTGTCCGGTAGCGAGTTACTAGCTCGTCGAATGCTTCGGTGTCACCGGACTGGCATCGTTTTACCAGGTCCAATTCCGACACATCGGACTGCGCCAGAGTCGCTTCCGTTTGCATGATTGGACGGAGAGCGCCCTTATTTCATTCAATGCCGAAAACTGTCCGGGCCGAAACGACGGCGCCACTCAGCGCGATATTCACCCATTAGGGTTACGATGCCGTCGCGGACTTCAAAGAGTCGTTGTTGCAACACCAGATAGTCCGAGCGGCTGATCAGTCCGGCTGCCTTTCGCAGTTGCGCTGCCGCATTCATCGAGGTCGTGATCGCTTTCAACGCCCGTTTCAAATACGCGATCGTCATTCCAATTTCGTCGAGATGATCACCGCTTAACGCTGCTGCTAGCTTCGCGCTTGCCAGTGCCGCGTGAGTAGCCAGCTTAACCGCTGCGGGCTCGTTCTGCAGCGTAGGGTTTTGATCAAATAATTGATCGATCCAGAGCGTGAGATCGAAGGCAGCGCGATAAAGATCGTGCTCTTGGAAAGTCTCGCCGGAGCCGGCTGTATTATCGATGTCCGACTCTTCCTCCTCGGTAGCGGTTTCTTCGAGAAGCGCGTCCACTTCCGCGCTCCAGTCTTTTTCCTCCAGCAACTGCGTCCAACCCATTTCGCGCGCGATAATTTCGTCGCGGCGCGGATCATCAAGATATGTTTCGAGCAACTGCATGTATTTTTCGGTCTTCCCATCTTGTTGCTGAAGAAAACGCTCCCAGTCATATTCGTCCCACATGCGTTCAGGCTCGCCCCAGTTGCCGGCCATGCAGAACTAAACGCGAGCTTCGGTTTCTGCGCAAAAGTTTTTCGCGGCGGCTTTCTTCCAGCATCAACGCTCGAGTTTCGCTGGTTGCCTCGCACTGTGTGATCAGTAGATTCGGCTTCGTGAATAAACGTGTTGTGTGCTGTGGGACGGTTGCTTTGGTGATTGCGTGGCTGCTTTCCGCTTGTGCCTCATCTTCCCAGGAAGGCGTCGTAAGGGAATCAACTGACGACCACATGACATCTACCGCAGCCCACTTTGGGCGTCCGTCGTACGCTCCCGGCAGCGAGGGAATGAGCGCTGCGCATGAGAGCGGCCACTGATCGCCGTCCCGTGCGGGTGGTTGCATCGGAAATGCCCGCCCATAGGTTTCGATCAGTGATCAAACAAGTCGCAATGACCGTTGTTCTTGTTGTGATCCTTGCCTCCTTGCTCGCGGGCTGCACGTCGATGACTACCGAAACGCTTTCCGACCCGTCGTCCTCGCAATCAGGCGCGGCTGTCCCGGGAGAAAAAATGTCCGATGACCAACGTTACGCTCCGGGAGCGATGGGATCCGCTAACGTGAAGTGGTGACAGCGCCGTTAAAGCATTAAATGAAACGTCGGAGAGGAGGAAGAATCGCGGCTTGATCCGCTTTAACCCTTCAACGCTTCGACGAATCTACATTCACGAAGTGCACGAGCGCTTCATGGACGCCGGCGCCATGGTTTTTCTGTGCGACGTAACCGCCAGCATTGGTCACGGCAAGTTGCACTTCGGGAATCGCATTGGCCGGACATGACGGCATCGCTGCGAATCTTCCGTCGAGCATCGACACATCGTTGTGGTGATCGCCCGCCGCGAAAATATTTTCACGCGCGACATCCACTAAACGCGCCAACTCAGCCAGCGCCGCGCCTTTGTGGTAATCAGCGTGACAAAAACGCAGGTAAACTCCATTGCGCTGGTAATCCAATTTGGGATGGTCCGCGCGAGCTTGTCGGATGAACTGCGTGATGCGATCAATCTCCTCCTCGCTTTCAGCGGCAAGCCCTTCAAGACCTTCGGAGTTATAGAGCAGACGCGCTTTCGTCTGATTCGTAGCGAAATCCACAAATTCAGCCAGGACTGAACCAGCAGACGAAAACAACTCGGCATGATCGCGTGCGCATCGGTGGTTCCAATCGCCGAATGGTTCCCATTTCTCGCCGTTTCGCGCCGGACGAAAAACGTCGCGTTCAGTCGTGAGAATGAAATCAGGACGAATCGGTAGCGCGAACTCCGCGAGACCTTTCTCAAGCAGATCAACTGAGCGCCCAGTGTTGATCGCCCAGATCGCGCCAGCGTGCTGCAGCGCGCGAATCAACTCCATACATTGGGCATTGAACACCGGTTCGGTAGCACGCGAAACAAGCGTCCCATCAAAATCAATACTGAGCAGCCGGATTCGTGAACGCATGCGAAATCAATTTAAGAATTGATTTCCGAGAAGCAATGCGTCGATTGTTTCAGGAGCGTAAAATCAGATGAAATCCGCTTACGAACTCGCAATGGAACGGCTTCAAAAAACGGCGCCATCGCTGTCGCTCACGGAGGAACAAAAGAAACAACTCGCCGAAACTGATTCGAAATATCGCGCCAAGATAGCCGAGAAAGAGCTTTTCCTGAAAAATCAGATTCAAAAGGCACAGAGCGAGGGCAAGGCGGACGATATTGATTCTCTAGAGAAGCAACTTGCTTCAGATCTCCGCCGCTTAGGTGAGGAGTGCGAAGCAGCGAAAGCAAAACTCCGCAGCGGTTTCGCGCGGCAGTAGTTTTGCCGATCCAACACCTGGAGCACGGGCGTTCTTCTTAGGATGTCCGATCTTCTGCCAGACCTGTGGCGGCAACACATGCGCCGTAGTGATTTCGAAGCGGCTTGGCGCATCAGTGATCGCGCGTTGCACAACCGCGATCGTTTCGCTCGCTCAACGCGTGACGAGAAACCCACGTGGCGCGGAGAACCGCTCGATGGAAAGCGCGTGCTGGTCCACTGCTGCTACGGCCTCGGCGACACATTGCAGTTTGTGCGTTACGTGCCATTGCTTCGACGCGTTGCGCGCCATGTCACATTGCACGCGCAAGCTTCTCTCGCGCGCGTGCTTGAGCATGTTGAAGGAATTGACAGCCTGGTGACACGGTACAACGACGTTCCACCCGAAACTTATGACGTCGCGATTGAATTAAGTGAGTTGCCGCACGTATTCCGGACGAGCATCCACACGATTCCGGCTCGAATTCCGTACATATGCGTTGTGCCGCGCAGTTTTCCGGTAACGGCTAACATGAAGGTGGGGCTTGTGTGGCGGGGTAGCGACTGGGATCCGCGCCGGTCTGTGCCGCTGCGATTGTTTGCCAGATTCCAAGGCATCGCGGGGCTCACGCTTCACATTGTCCAGCGCGGCGGCGCATTAATGGAGCGGCCAATCGGTTTTGGGATCAATTCGGGAGACGACGATCTATATGAAGCGGCGAGAACGATCGCCGCACTCGATTTGATGGTCACAATAGACAGTATGCCAGCGCACCTCGCCGGCGCGATGGGTGTTCCAACTTGGGTCTTATTGCATTCTCGTTGCGATTGGCGCTGGATGGAAAATCGAACCGATTCGCCGTGGTATCCCGCAATGCGTCTGTTCCGTCAAAAAGACCCAGGTGATTGGCCGCCTCTAATTGCGCACGTCAAGCAGGAATTAGAACGGGCGGCGCGCTCGCCGTTAAAACCGATTTCAGTCGCTGCTTAGAGAGGGCTCAGCTACTTCCGCAGCCGCGCTTTGGTTGCGCGCGCGACGCTTCGGCAAATCAGGATCGAGAAAACCGAGCATGTGTGCGCGCCTGATCGTGCGCACACCTTCGCGCTTCTGCAGATCCGCGATGCTCCGGCGGAATTTCTCCATTTTAGTCCAGTGAACCTTTGGACGGAAATGATGTTCGGCGTGATAGCCGTTGTAGAAAAACAGCCAGTTATAAATTTTTCCATAGCTGCTCACGCCCCACGCAATCGGCTTGTCAGGATTCGCGCCGTAGTGCCGGTAATAGCCGTTCAAGTAACTGAAGCAATGGCCGAGATACCAAAACGGCAGGAAGTACAGCGTGAATCGCCAATTGATGAAGTGAATGGGAATCGTCGGTACGATGATTGCCATAACCAAAAGCGTCGTGGCGAATGCTGTCAGCTCCATGTTGCCCCAAAAATCATCTCCATTTTTCCGTTTCCGCAGGTCCTTGCGAATCGCACCGACGTCGTCGCGGAAGAAACTCAGAAAAACATAGCTCCACAAATTTTCGGCTTCGCCGTGGTGGCCATGTCGATAGATGGACAACCAATCGATCGTGTCACCGTGTTCATCCTGCCGGTCGGAGTTCCCCTTGTGATGCTGCATATGCACGGCGTCGTACATCGTCTGCGAGAAGCAGCACGCCATCGATTGCGTGATTCCAAACAAGCGATTGAGCAGTTGTGAGCGGAAAAACGGGTTGTGAATAAAGTTGTGCCCGACCCCGTTGATGTTTGCATTCACCATCAGCGAATAAACGAACCCGAGAATCAGCATCATCCACAGCGGCGTATGCGGAAACAAAAAGTATAGCGCTACAAGATACGCGAGATGCGAAAGCCCCGCTGCGGCTGGAACGGCATCCCAGTGTGTGTGCGCGAAGAGCTTGGACCGTGTGGTCGGGCGTTCTATTCGGATCGCGTCAGCAGCCATGGTTCTATTCGGTTTTGCGACACCAGATACCTTGTCGGATATGTGACTTTTGGCAAGGACACGCCAGGTAACGCAACCCATCCGAGGAAGGGCGGTTTTTGTCGCATCGGCGTAAATCCGGTTTGCTAATTTTGATCGTGTCCGCCTATTGTAGCGCCTTGCGATGTTCGCGCTTCAACCTGAATTAAAAGTCTTTACCGGCTCCGCAAACCGCGATTTGGCCGAGCGAATTTGCAAGTACATCGGCGCGCCGCTTGGACAGGCGACGATCAGCTCATTTCCAGATGGCGAGACATACGTCAGAATCGAGGAGAACATTCGCGGGCACGACGTGTTCATTGTTCAGCCAACTTCCCCGCCGACGAATCAACATTTAATGGAGTTACTGATCATGGTGGACGCGGCGCGGCGCGCAAGCGCGGACCGGATCACGGCTGTCATTCCATTTTTTGGATACGCGCGCCAGGACCGCAAAGATCAACCGCGCGTGCCGATCACGGCTAAGCTCGTAGCAAATTTGCTTCATGCTGCGGGCGTGAATCGCGTACTCACGATGGACCTGCATGCGCAACAGGTGCAGGGGTTCTTTGATATCCCGGTGGATCACCTCTATTCAGCGCCCGTCTTGATCAAGTATCTGCGCAAGAGAATGACGGGCAAAACAACTGTCGTTTCTCCCGATCTGGGCGGGCTGAAAATGGCTTCGGCTTATGCAGAAGCACTCGGGGCGAACCTCGCGATTGTGGCGAAAGAGCGCAAAAGCGCCACCGTGACTGAAGCGCTTTACCTGATTGGCGATGTAGAAAACAGCGATGTGCTGCTCGTCGATGATCTCACTGAAACGGCGGGCACACTTACCTCGGCCGCTTCGATCGTAAAAAAGCACGGCGCACGCAATATTTACGCTGGCGTGGCCCACGCGGTCTTGGTGGATGTGGCCATTCCGCGGTTGCAAAAATCCGAAATTACGGAATTAGTAACGACCAACAGTACGCCGGTGCGCACCGTGGAAGGATTTGAGGTCATGGTGCTTTGCGTCTCCGAGCTGCTCGGGGAAGGCATCAAACGGATTCACAACGACGAATCGGTGTCGTCGCTGTTCAACATCGAGAACGAAAAAAATGGCAAAACAAGTTAAGCTTAAAGCAGAAGCGCGGCCGACTGTAGGACGCTCCGCTGTGCGGAAACTCAGAGCGCGCGGATTCATCCCGGCTGTCATCTACGGAGGCAACGACAAACCGCAACCGCTACAAGTCTCCGCTCGGGAGATCAACGCAATGATGAGCCACGCCTCAGGCGAAAACGTCCTGGTCGAACTCAAAATTGGCGGCGGCCAAAGTCGCACCGCGCTTGTGCAGGAAGTGCAACACACACCTGTCGGTGGCGAGATTCGTCACGTTGATTTTCACGCAATCTCCATGGACGAGATGATCCAGGCGGAGGTCCCGCTGGAACCCGTGGGCACAGCTGTTGGAGTTAAGACCTTTGGCGGATTGCTCGAGCAGAGCTTGCGCGCATTAGCGATCGAATGTTTGCCGGGCGATTTGCCCGACCGGATCACGGTGGACGTTTCGAAGCTGAACATTGGCGATGCCATTCACGTCCGTGACATTCAACTTCCCCAGGGTGTAACCCCAAAGGTGCAGGTCGATTTGACCGCCTTCTCAGTGGTGGCGCCTGTCGTTGAGGAAGCGCCAGTTGCAGCGGAAGCTGAGGCTGCTGCCGCCGGACCGGAAGTGATCACCGAGAAGAAAGCAGAGGGCGAAGCGGCTGCTCCTGCACCAGCTGCGAAAGAAAAAGCTCCAAAAGAGAAAGAGAAGAAATAACTGTCTTCATCCAGGCCGCAAACAGATCCGCCAATCCGGCTTATCGCCGGTCTCGGAAATCCCGGCTCGGAGTACGCGGCGACGCGACATAACATCGGATTCATCGTCGTCGACCAGCTGGCGGCGCAGTTTGGATCAGCGTGGGAAAAATCGGCAAAATGGGAAACACTTTCCGCGAAGTGTGAAGCTGTGCTTCTGATCAAGCCTTTGAGCTTCATGAATCGCAGCGGGTATCCGCTGTTCGCAGTAGCGCAGTTTTACAAGATCGAGCCGCAGGAAATCCTCGTCGTGCTGGACGATTTTTCGTTGCCGTTAGGTCGTCTTCGACTACGCGCGCAGGGCGGACCGGGCGGTCATAACGGCCTTGAGTCAGTCATAGTTCAATTTGGAACGGAAGAGATCCCACGTTTACGGATAGGAATTGGGGCCGCGCCGCGGGAGGGTTCAGCCGATTACGTACTGAGGCGATTCTTCGATGAGGAGAAGCCAATCGTGCGATCGACCATCGATCGCGCAGTGGAAGCGTTGAAATGCGCGATTGACAATGGTCTCGTTTCAGCCATGAACACGTTTAACAAATCCGAAGAAATATGAATCGTCGTTACGAAGCCCTTCTGGTGTTAAACACGCACGCGAAAGATGAAAACATAAAAGAAATGATTGAGCGTCTGGAATCCGAGTTTCAGAAGGAAGGCGCCAATGTCGAACAGGTCCAAAAGATGGACAAACGTCACTTCTCCTACATGGCTCGTTCGCTAGATTCCGGTTATTATGTGAACTTTATCTTGAACAGCGATCCTGGCTCGATCGTGCGCCTACGGACCAAATTCAAACTGGATCCTGACGTTTACCTCCAGCATTACCAGCGACTCGAGGAGAACAGGGAAAAGGCGCCAAAAAAAGTGGCAAAATCGAAATGATTTCGCTATAAGCGCGACATGGCGAACCTCAACAAAGTTCTTTTGCTCGGAAATGTCACACGTGATCCTGAAGTGCGTTACACGCCCAAAGGCAGCGCCGTCTGTGATCTCGGCGTAGCGGTGAATCGGGCTTATACGACGGACAGCGGCGAAAAACGCGAGGAAGTCACCTTTGTCGATGTCACGCTTTGGGGACGGACAGCGGAGGTTGCCAGCGAGTACCTGAAAAAAGGCAGACCGGTTTTCATCGAAGGGCGACTGCAAATGGACACGTGGGACGACAAGCAAACCGGACAGAAGCGAACGCGCCTGCGAGTGGTAGCTGACAACATGCAGCTGCTCGGAGGTCGCGCTCAAGGCGCGGCCGAAGCGCCCGGGGAAAGCCGACAAACCAGCGCACCGCCTAAAAAAGCGGCGCCTTCCGAACCGGACGAAGACGAAATTCCGTTTTGAGTGGTGGCATCGGTTCACCGAGCCGGCGCCAGGCGATTGAGGTCAATCGCCGCTACCCGTTCCGCAATTTGGAATGAACGCGACCGAAGCATGCATCGCGCTCAACATGCTGCCGACTGTTGGGCCGGTGCGATTGCGCAAGTTGCTGGAGGTTTTTCAGGAACCGCAACAAATACTTGCGGCTAAACGTACTGACCTTCGCAAGGTAGAAGGAATCGGAAATGAGGTCGCTGATCAAATCTCAAATTGGGAATCCACGATTGATCTTTCCACCGAGCTCCAACGTATTCGCGATTTCGGGGCGACTGTTATCACACAGCAATCGGAGTCGTACTCCCGCTCGCTCCGCGAGATCCATGCGCCGCCGATTGTGCTTTACGTCTGGGGCGAACTCCTGGACCGCGATCATCACGCTATCGGCGTTATCGGCGCGCGGCGCACAACCCATTACGGCACGGAATCAGCCAAGAAGCTCGCCTACCAAGTTGCATACGCGGGGCTGACTGTGATTAGCGGATTGGCACGCGGCATTGACACGGCTGCTCACCAAGGTGCGCTCGCGGCGAAAGGCCGCACCATAGCCGTGATCGGCTCCGGATTAGGCAAACTCTATCCGCCGGAGAACGGACCGCTGGCGGAGAAAATTCGCAGCGGCAATGGCGCAATCGTTTCTGAGTTCTCTATGGATATCGAACCGGATCGACAAACATTTCCGATGCGCAATCGCATCATTTCCGGGTGGAGTCACGGTATTCTCGTCGTGGAGGCAGGTTTGAATAGTGGTGCGCTTATCACAGCGGCGCAGGCGCTGGAACAAGGCCGCGCGGTCTACGCTGTGCCCGGCCATATTAACGCGCCGAGCGCGATGGGATCGAACCGCCTGATTCAGCAGGGCGCAAAACTGGTCATGGATGCGTCAGACATTCTGGAAGACTTGGAGATCTTGTTACCTGAGGCAAGACCGTCTCCCGAAACCGCAGCCCGCCCGTTACCGCCGCTTTCAGACGAGGAACACCGCGTCTATGCTTCAATCCATTCGACCGAGACCTCCATCGACGACATCGCCACTCGCAGCGAATTGCCAAGCGCAACCGTTTCATCTACACTTTTGCAGCTCGAATTGAAACGTTTGGTCAAGCAATTGCCCGGAAAATACTTCGTTAAGCTGGGATAGCCAGCCGGTTGCAGCGGTGCTCACGCTTCCGCAAATTGGCCCGGACTTGCAAAGTCGCCGTAAGTGAGTTCGATTCCTGCCCCATGTACAAGTCCCTCATCATTACCGAGAAGCCGTCGGTCGCCAGCGATATCGCCAAGGCGCTTGGCGGCTTCAAGAAAGGCAAGGACTACTTCGAGAACGAGGGATACCTGATCTCGTGGGCTGTCGGTCATCTTTTCCAGCTGGCCGTCCCCGCCTCGATGAAAGAGGAAGACAAATGGGACATGGAAAAGCTGCCCATTATGCCGCCGGAATTCGAGCTTGAGCCGGCCGACAAGATGGGCGGACGCGTCACTACTCTGCGAAAACTGATCAGAAGCAAAGACGTTTCCGAAATCATCAACGCGTGCGACGCCGGCCGTGAGGGCGAACTGATATTCCGCTACATCGTTCAGTACGCGGAGACGAAAAAACCTATCAAGCGTCTCTGGCTGCAATCGATGACGTCAGAAGCCATCCGCAACGGATTCGCCCGGCTGCGCAGCGACGAAGAGATGCAACCGCTTGCGAGCGCAGCGCGAAGCCGCAACGAGGCGGATTGGCTGGTCGGCATTAATGCTACGCGCGCATTTACGCTACGACTCAGCGGCGGACGCGGCAGCACTGTCACCTCGCTCGGCCGAGTGCAGACGCCCACCCTGACTATTATCGTCGATCGGGAAAGTAAGATTAAGGAATTCAAGCCCCGCGAACTGAATGAGATCATCGGCACATTTCGCGCGACCACTGGCGAGTATCCAGGGCGATGGTTCGACGAAGCATTCAACAAAGAAGAAAAAGAGATTGAGAGAACGACAAGACTGCTCGCTCGACTTCAATTGAATCTGCCGGATGCCGAGCAACGGCTCGATACTGCCAACGGTTCGCTCTGGGATGAGCACCGCACTGCGCCTCGACTATGGCATCGCGAAATCGCAGAGGCCATTCAGCGGAAGTGCACGGGCAAAGAAGGCGTCGTTGAGTTGGAGGAAAAAAAGCCTAGCACGCAGATTGCGCCTCAGTTGTACGATCTTACGAGCTTGCAACGCGAAGCAAACAATCGTTTCGGTTTTTCCGCCAAACGCACTTTGCAGATCGCGCAGGCGCTGTACGAGAGGCACAAGGCTATTACTTATCCACGCACCGATTCACGCGCGTTGCCTGAAGATTATATTCCGACCGTAAAGTCGACGTTGGACAAGCTCGAAAATCCTTTCGCGCGCAAAGTTCTCGACAACAACTGGGTCAAGCCTAACAAGCGGATTTTTAACAACGCTAAAGTCGGCGATCATTTCGCAATCATTCCAACTGACACCGCGCCTCATTCACTGGACAACAACGAGCAGGCAATTTTCGACATGGTTACCAAGCGTTTTGTGGCCGTGTTCTTTCCACCTGCACAATACGAGAACACGACTCGGATCACGCGCGTGGAAGGCGAGCCTTTCAAAACAGAAGGCAAAATTATGATCGCGTCGGGATGGCTCGAGGTTTACGGGCGCGAAACTACCGCGGATAAGCCCGAAGAAAACCTGCCGGCGGTACAGCAAGGCGAACGAGTCGAAACCGTGCGCATTGAAATCAACACCGAACAGACGAGGCCGCCTGTTCGTTACAACGAGGGTACGGTCCTCAGCGCAATGGAGTCGGCGGGCAAACTCATTGAGGACGAAGAGCTGCGCGACGCGATGAAGGAGAAAGGCCTCGGCACGCCTGCCACGCGCGCATCCATTATTGAAACACTGATTTCAGCGCATTATTTGACCCGGCAGGGAAAGGAACTCCAGCCGACTGCGAAGGCGATTCAGACAATCACCCTTCTCAAAAACGCGGTGCCGGAATTGACCAGCCCAGAACTCACCGGCGAGTGGGAATTTCGCCTGCGCGAGATCGAGCATCGCAAGCTCACTCGTGACGCGTTCATGCGCGACATCCGCGATCTCACGAAGGATATCGTGGGCAAAGCCAAGCATTTCCATCCTGACGAGCACATGCCTGACACTGAGCCCTTTGGCCGCTGCCCGAAGTGCGGCTCGCCGATCGTCGAGCGATTCAAGAGTTTCACCTGCACGAAGGAGAACTGCGATTTTACAATCTGGAAAACTATCGCCGGTCGGTTGCTGAGCCGCGATGAGTTCGAGACGCTCGTCCGCGACAAACAGACCGAACCGTTGAGCGGCTTTCGCAGCAAGAAAGGCAAACGATTCCATGCCGCGCTGAAATTGAGCGACGATTTCAAGACAGAATTCGATTTCGGACCAAATGGACAAGAGAATGGCGCAACACAGCCGATAGATTTTTCTCAGCAGGAATCGTTGGGAACATGTCCAAAGTGCGGCGGACGCGTATTCGAATCCGGAATGACCTACGTGTGCGAAAATTTAGTCGGCCCAAATAAGAGTTGCGATTTCCGATCCGGCAAAGTCATTCTGCAGCGGCCAATCGAGCGAGAACAGATGAACAAATTGCTCGCCAGTGGAAAAACGGATCTGCTTGAACGGTTCATTTCGCGGAAGGGGCGGCCGTTTAAAGCGTTTCTCGTATTGAACGACAAGAAAGATGTCGGTTTTGAATTCGAGAAGCGTGATCCAAAAGCGAAAAAGGAACGAAAACCGAGAGAGCCAGTCGCGAGGATTGATTTTACAGACAAGGAGCCGCTCGGCAAATGCCCACTATCCGGCGGGAAAGTTTTTGAGACTGAGACAAGTTACATTTGCGAGCATTCGCAGGCCGATCGAAAGCCTTGCAAATTCAAGCTGAGCAAAACGATCCTCGGGCGCGAGATTCCGAAAGAACAGGCGCAAAAACTTCTGAGCACGGGAAAAACCGATCTTCTTGAGGGCTTCATCTCGAAGCGCGGACGACCTTTCTCGGCGTATCTGAAACTCGACGACGGAAAAGTCGGTTTCGAGTTTCCTGAAAAAACGGCAGGCGCGAGGGAATCAAAATAGCCATTTTTTGATGCGATCCGCGTCCTCGTCTTGTCTCTCGACGGCGCAGTAATTAGACTGAGGCGGTGCAGGACCGATGGATTATACCGCCGTGCGAAAATCTGAATGGCGGCGGAATTTCGTGGAACGAGATTTGCCAGTCGGATTGCATCGCGCGACTCCTTTTTCGGAAAGGATTTCGTAGCGCGGACGAAGTTCAGACTTTCCTGCGACCGCGTCTTAGCTCGTTGAGCGATCCATTTTTGCTCCCGCAAATGGGTACAGCCGTCGCTCGCGTTCTGAGTGCCCTCGATTCGCATCAACGCATCGTCCTGTTTGGAGATTACGATGTCGATGGGGTGACCTCCCTGGCGCTGCTTGCGGAAATGCTGCGCGCTTACGGCGCGACGCCTGAACTCTTTTTGCCTTTACGGATGGAGGAGGGCTACGGGTTGAGCCGCGAGAGCATCCAACGCTGCGTCGAGCAATATCGTCCACAATTGCTGATCGCCATTGACTGCGGCACCGCTTCGGCCGGTGAGATTGGTGAACTCAAGAACCGCGGCGTCGATGTCATAGTGCTGGATCACCACGAACCGAAATCACAGCTGCCCGATTGCGTCGCAATGGTGAATCCGAAAATGGATTCAACCTCGCCATTTCATTATTTCTGCAGCGTCGGAATCGTATTCAAGCTTTGCCATGCGCTGCTGAAGACTCGACCACTGCCTGGTTTTGATTTGAAGTCAAAGCTCGATCTTGTGGCGCTTGGCACCGTAGCTGACATCGTGCCTCTCGTGGAGGAGAATCGCGTGCTGGTGCAGCACGGCGCGATCGAAATCGGCCGCACATGCCGCATCGGTCTCAGAAAATTAATGCAAGTCGCCGGAGTGCATCCGCCCATTTTGCCCGAAGACATTGGCTATCGCCTGGGGCCCCGATTGAATGCTGCTGGCCGCTTGAGCACGGCGGAGAAATCTTTGCGCCTATTGCTAACAAAGGATGGAGACGAAGCGGCGGCTTTGGCGACTGAACTCGATCAACAAAACCGAGTACGCCAGCAAGTGGAAAAAGAAATCCTCGCTGCAGCCATTGGCACAATCGAAAAACAATTCGACGCGGCGCGTGATGCGGCCATCGTCACCGGTGCGCGCGGCTGGCATCCGGGAGTGCTGGGCATCGTAGCCTCACGGATTGCTCGAAAATATCATCGGCCCGCAATCGTGATCGGCTTTGACGAAAACGGAGTCGGCAAAGGAAGCGGACGAAGCATCGATGGTCTAAATCTCGTGGATGCGTTGACTCGGTGCGCAGCAACGCTGGAGAAATTCGGCGGACATGAAATGGCAGCCGGCCTGGCGTTACGCGAGGATAATTTCTCGAAATTTGCCGAAGCGTTTTGCCTGACCGCGCGCGACCTACTTTCAGAAGAGGCTCTGCAACGCTCACTGCGAGTGGATCACGAACTGCCGTTCACAAACATTGACCTTGAATTTCTCCATTGGCACGAACTCTTGCAGCCGTTCGGTAATGGAAATCCGCAACCAATTTTCTTTGCGCGTGCGGTCGAGCCCGTCGGGGCGCCGAGAGTCTCAAACGAAAAGCATCTCGTATTTCGATTGCGCCAAGGCGAACGGAATCGGCGCGCCGTCTATTTCGACGGGGTATCAAATGAATTTCCGCCGCCGCCGTGGGACGTAGCATTCCGCATTGGGGCGGATGAATACGGTGGCGAGACGCTGGTTGGCATGCGGATCGAGGGCTTGCGAGCAGCCGAGAAAATTTGAAGCACCAAGTTCAAATCGGATGGACGGCGTTTTGATAAAGCTTGAGGATTTAAGCTGGATTCCCCGGCCGCGGTTGCTTGCGCTGCGACGGCTTGGGATCGAGACGACGGAAGATTTGCTAACGCATTTCCCGCGGCGTCATGAGGATCGGACCGAGTTTCCACAGTTTCCGCGGGAAGAAACAGACATTCCCATCTGTCTCTGCGGCGACGTGACCAAAACGTCGCTGCGGCGGTTTGGCGGCTGGAAAAAAATCTTTGAAGCGACGCTGGAAGAATCGCAGCCGAATGCGCTGAGTGAGCCGCTCGTATGCCGCTGGTTCAATCTGCACTACGTCCAAAAAATGATCGCCACCGGTCAGCGCATCGTTGTTTTCGGCAGGGCGCGTCTGCGCGGGAAACGAATCTGCATGGATCACCCGGATTTTGAGGTAATCGAGAACGATGAAGAGATATCGATCCATTTTCGGCGAATCACGCCGATCTATCCTGCGACCGAAGGTCTTTCTCAGCGCGTGTTGCGCAGCATCATTTATCGTGTCCTGCAGGAGTTTCCCGACACAGGATGGCAATCGATCGCACCGAAAACTTTGGTGGCCAGCGAGCGATCCGGCGCGATTCGCGCGATACATTTCCCCGAAAACTGGCAAGCACGCGACGCCGCGAGGGAGCATCTCGTGCTCTCGGAATTCTTTGCGATGCAAATGTTGATTGCGTCGCGGCGTTTCGAGTCATCGGCGCGAGTTGGCCAGGCCCACTGCGGGTCGGGCGCGCTGCTGGATAAATTTCTAAAACTCCTTCCGTTTGACCTGACTGCTGCGCAGGGAAAAGTGATCTCCGAAATCCGGCGGGATCTCGCCGCGAACTATCCCATGAACCGACTGTTACAGGGCGACGTCGGATCTGGAAAAACTGTCGTCGCGATTGGGGCAATGCTTCTAGCAGTTGAAGCAGGATACCAGGCCGCCTTCATGGCGCCGACGCAAATTCTCGCGGAGCAACATTACGAAGTATTGCGCCGTTGGCTCGATCCGCTGGGCGTCCACATCGCATTACGAACAGCAGCAAGGCAGGAAGAAAGCGAGCCATTGCCGCTCTTTGCGGGGAATAAAAATCCGGGGAGCGCACGCTTGCAGCGTGCTGGCGATGGCATCCTGCCATCGCGAACTTTTCTCGAATCTGAATCAACAACGGGCGCTCATTACTTGCGTCGTCGACTCCCACATTTCGAAAAGCCTTGGGCCATGTATGCCGTGACAATAACAACGGCGCATCGGCGCAGCCTTGGTCCGCAGGCTCGGGATATTGTGTTAAACGCGTGGCGTCACTTCCATAACAGACGCTACGAACTTTTCGCCATCTGCATCATGCCAGATCATGTGCACGCTCTGTTTCAGCCCTGGCCAAAGAATGAGGCTTCACCAGAGGAAGCGAAATTCTGGTCCGTGACTGAGTTGATGCGCTCCTTGAAATCGTTCACCGCTCGCGAGATCAATCGCGCCGAGAAGAAAGTCGGAGCGGTGTGGGAGAGAGAAACCTTCGATCGCTACATTCAGTCGGATCGCGACTTGGCGGAAAAGTTTCATTATATTTTGCGAAATCCATGGGATGGCGGTGTCGCCGGCCAAAATGAACATTACCGTTGGGCCTGGACGCAGGAGGATGAAATTCGCACGTTAAGAAGTTCGTCGCCGCAAAATGCGGCGACCAGCACGCTACAAGGGTGCGCTCCCCAGACCGATCCGGGACCTCACGATCCCCAAATCATCGTCGGCACACATGCGTTGCTTTACGAAAATGTTTCGTTCTCGAATCTCGGACTGGCGGTGATTGACGAGCAGCACAAGTTCGGTGTGGCACAGCGCGCGCGGTTAACTGCGCGCGAGCCGGCGCCGGACGTGCTGGTGATGACCGCGACCCCGATCCCGCGCACGCTAACGATGACAATCTACGGCGACCTCGACGTATCGACGATCGATGAGATGCCCAGAAACCGCGGAAAGATTGTCACCGCAGTGCGGGACACGTCAAAGCTCGGCGAGGTGCTGAGCTTCTTGCGAACGCAACTAGAGAAGGGACGTCAGCTTTATGTGATCTACCCATTAATCGACGAAAGTGACAAGCTGGACGTAAAAGCCGCCGCGGCGGAATACGAGTTATGGCGTGAACGGCTGGATCCATTTCGATGCGAGTTGGTTCATGGTCGGATTCCCGCGCCGGAAAAGCAGCAGATCATGGATCGGTTTCGGCGCGGCGACACCACCGCGTTGATTAGCACGACCGTGCTCGAGGTTGGTGTGGATGTGCCGAATGCAGCTATAATGCTGATTGAAAATGCCGAGCGATTCGGCCTCGCGCAGTTGCATCAGCTTCGGGGCCGGATCGGTCGCGGCGAACACAAATCATATTGCATTTTGTTGAGCTCAAAGCAGACGAAAGAGACATCGGCGAAGCTCGCGGTCTTGGAACGAACAACGAACGGGTTTGAAGTGGCCGAAGCGGACTGGGAGTTACGCGGCCCTGGTGATGTGCTCGGCACAGCTCAAAGCGGCTTGCCCGCGTTAAAGATTGGCGATTTGAAACGCGACGCCGAACTGATGCGGCGCGCTCGTGCGGCGGCTATGTCGATCTTCGAAATGGACGCCCGCCTGAAGCAGCCTGAGAATCAACGTTTCCGACGCTTAATTGTCGAACAACAGGGACAAAGTTTCTCTCACATTAGTTAATGAAAAACCTCGCGAAATTTTTGCTTTTTGTGCTGCTGCTGAGCGCAGGAATCTCGGCGCTTTACGATTACCGCCTCAAACATGGCGGTTTAAAAGTTCCGTCGGGGCGCGCTCCGGAGAAGTACACACTTGCGGCCGAGCCAGCGGTCAATTCAAAACAAATCGCGTCGCTTGAATCATTAAATCAAGAACGACGTGCGCTGGTGAATAGCGTCGTGCCATCGGTCGTAGCGGTGAAGACATCGACGAAGCTTGCTATTCGGCGTGAATACGGAGTTGATCCATTCGAATTCTTTTTTCCGAATCAGCGAAGATCTCGCGATCCGCGCGACGAGGCGCTGGTGCAGAATTCACTTGGGTCCGGCGTCATCGTGACCAATGAGGGCCATATCATCACCAACAATCATGTAGTAACCGACAGACAGGGCCGTCCGGTCGACCAAATTGAAGTCCAACTGAGCGATGGTCGTACCAAGAAGGCGCGTCTGGTGGGCGCTGACGATCAGGTGGATCTCGCTGTGCTCAAGATCGATGAGCCCGGTGTCAAACCGCTAAAGCTAGCGGATTCCGACATGGTACAGCCTGGCGATTTTGTTCTGGCGATTGGTAATCCGCTTGGATTTGAGGAAACCGTTACCGACGGCATCATCAGTTCCAAAGGGCGGCCCAATCGCAGCGATGCTTTCGCTGGTCTGCTGCAGACCAATGCGGCAATTAATCCGGGCAACAGTGGCGGCCCGCTGATCAATATTAGGGGAGAGGTGATTGGGATTAACACGGCGATCGCCTCGACGACGGGCGGCTCGCAGGGATTGGGTTTTGCCATTCCGTCGAATACAGTTCACATGGCGCTGGAAAGCTTGTTAAAGCAGGGACGGATCATACGCGGGTATCTCGGTATTCAGACTGGGCCGTTGCAGCGTGGCGCGACCGGCTCGGATACTGCAGGTGTAACTGTGGGCGAAGTAGTCTCCGGGTCGCCGGCGGAAGAGGCCGGCCTGCAGGCCGGCGATGTCATACGTAAGTTCGACGGACACGAAGTGCAGAATCTTAGGGCGCTTCGCACATTGGTTGCCCAAGCGCCGTTGGATAAGCAAGTAGAGCTTCAAATTGTCCGCAACGGAAAACCGTTAACGGTGAAAACGCAGATTAAAGAGCAGCCAGTTGATTACGAAAGCGCGCGGGTTCAACCTCGCGGGAACCAGCCGCAGGCGCAAAGCCCACAACAACCTAACGACCAAGAAACGGTTGACAGTCCACTGGCGCCAATTCACGTGGACGATCTCACTCCCGACAGAGCGCGCCAGCTTGATCTACCTCCGAATGTACAAGGCGTCTTGGTCACCGACGTCGATCCCGACAGCGGCATCGCAGAATTGCAGAAAGGCGACGTGATTGAACAAATTGATCAACAGCCCATCACGTCAGTTTCGGAGTACAAAAAGATCGCCGGAGCGCTGGATCCGAACCAGCCGCAAGTTTTATCCGTCTGCCGCCATCGAGTGCGGTCGTTCCTGGTTTTGCGACCGCGATAAATTTCGCGACGGTTGTGTGTCACAACTCCGTCAGCACGCAATCGCGTGACGACGGCAGACTCCGGAAAGCATTTCCCAAAGGGCGTCGAGAACGCGATTCACAGAAGCTCGCACGGATTCAAAATTCTCATTGCCGACGTATCGGCATAGGAGCCTTTGCTCGGCGGCAGAATGTTCGCGGTCGGCTTCGATATGGACACTGAAATATTCATAATGTTTGGGATCCGCGAAGCCGTAATGTTTTTTCAGTCCATCAATTTTGGACTCGCAGATCGCTGGGATCTGACTTTCGTACGCGTAAAGTGCGGCCAGGCCTTCTGCCGTTGATCGATCGCGGCAACCTGATCGGAACGTATCGATCAAATTTTTTGTCTCACCGCATTTGTCTGCGTTTTGTGCATCCCGGGCAGAGACGCCAAGAGCTTCGGCAAAATTGAGCCAAAGCTCGGGATGATTCGGTGAACCAGCCTCCTCGTCGATTAGATTGTTGAGCAATTCCCTGCGCGTCGATTGATTGTCGCAATTTGCGTGAATGGCCGAAAGATACGTGGGAAACGCCGCGACGTGCTGATAATACTGCCGCGCATAATCGCCGAGTGCTTCTTTGCTCAGTTCCCCACGTGTCCACGCGAGATAAAACGGATGTTTCAAGAGATGTTTCGCTGCAATGTCATTGTCGATCTGGTCGAGATGTTGATTCATAGACTTTGTCTTCCGCAGATTACGCAGATTTACACAGATTTATGCAATCTGATTTTACTAATCGATGTCGCTGAATCTGTGGATCATTTTCATGCCGTTTGCAAAATGTGTTTAATACCGCGAATCGGAATGAGCACCCAGCTCGGACGATTATTTAGTTCGTAACCGACTTCGTAAACGGCTTTGTCGAGCAGGTACGCTTCGAGCACGATCTGGAGATCGTCGCTGTTTTGGGGGACGAATATCGCGCCGGTGGTCGTTTTCAGATAACTTTGCACAAACATGCTGCTCGTCTGGCGATACCAGAGATCAGCCCACCGCTCAAGGAACGGCACGTCCTCTTTGCGCATTGCCTGCTGCCACAGGGCAGCGTACGCAGCATATTGGAAAGAGCGCATCATGCCAGCGACGTCGCGAAGCGCGGAACGTTTCATTTTACGGTCGCTCAGAGGACGCGCAGGTTCTCCTTCAAAATCAAGAATCACGAAGTCTTTGCCGGTATAAACGAGTTGCCCCAGATGATAGTCTCCGTGGATCCGGATTTTCGCGGCGTTCGTTCGACGATCGAGCAACCGTTTTTCGCGCGCCAATATCTCGTTCTCCGCAGCGAGTACTTCCCGGGCTTCATTTCGGAATTTCGCAGGGACTTCCGACAATTTCTTTTCCAAAGACGTAAACGCGCGGCGCAGAGATGTGCGCATGCTTTGGTAAACGGAGCGCTGTGCCATGGCGTTGAACGGCTCCGGCGCGAATGCCGGATCGTCACTCCGAGATGCCAGTGCGAGATGTAGCTCGCCGGTGCGCTGCCCCAGCAGCTTGACCTTTTCAGGATACACGCCGCCTAGCAGTTCCTCGAGAAGAGCACCGGGCAACGCTGTGTCACTCTGAAAATCGCCTTTGCGCTCGAGCACCCGCTCGTAATAGCGGCCGAGCGCATCGACCGTGAGCGTCCAGACGTTGCCTTCATTGGCGATTGCGCGTTGTAGGAGACAAACAACCGTTGGATCCGTCTTTGCCCGGCGATATTCGAGCGCTCCGACAAAAGCTGGCACGTTTGGAAAATCGGTTTTCTCCGTCAGGAATCGCGTGATTTCCACGTCAGGGTTCACACCGTCCTCGAGTTTCCGATAGAGTTTCAGGAAAAATTTATTGTCAAAGAGCATTGAAGAGTTGCTCTGCTCTGCGCTCAGGACGTGCGAGTTGGCGGGAATATCAACGTCTTGCGACTCAAAAGCCACGGTTGTTAAGCCAACAAATTGTCCTCCCTGAGCTTTCAGTGTGCGACACCGCACAATCGCGTCGAACAATTCCGAACGAAACGCCGCGTCCCAAATAGCGTCGCATAATACGGCGCCATTCTTTCGTCCGAAATGCGCCATAATCGCCTGCGAAGCGTTTTGCGTAATGGAGTGCGCAGTTTCGCCCGCGGCGATCTTCACCGGTATGGCGTATCTTTCCGTCGGCGCATCCAGATAATTTACATCGATGAACCAGAGTCGCGCGCCATTGGCATCCGCAGAAAAACCGAGCTGCTCCGTGACTTTTAAATCTCGAAAGGTGCGCGCTTTGGAACCGAACCAGCGGGAATTCTGGATATGATTTGGAAGGACTTCGCGCTCGAGCTGTTCTCGCTGGTTGTTGCCAAGCAGGACGTCCACCTCCGCTGGCGCCTTGATGGTTGGCACAACATATTTCTTCGACGCGCGACGCGCATCAATCGGCGCTTGCAGAACGAACCAGTAGTAGGCGTGCGGCCCGAGTGTAATGACGTAGTGCGTTTTCCTGATCGGCCGAAATAGATTGCGGCTAAAAACTTCCATCGGCACGCAACCCGCAAAACGCGAGAGATCCAGCTCGGCCGACTGCGAGAAGCGCGAAAGATTTGCCACCATCACGATCGTCTCGTTTTCAAACCGGCGAAGGAACGCCAGCACTTTCGGATTATCTGGATTCAAAAATTCGAGGGAGCCGCGCGAGAAAGCCTTAAAATTTTTGCGCATGGCTATGACGCGACGTGTCCACCACAACAGCGACGAAAGATTTTTCTGCTGATTCTCGACGTTAACTGCCTCGTAGTGATACTCCGGATCGATAGTGACCGGCAGATAAAGCCGTTGCGGATTCGCTCTTGAAAATCCCGCATTCCGGTCCGGACTCCATTGCATTGGCGTACGGCAACCATTGCGATCGCCGAGGTAAAAATTGTCACCCATGCCGATCTCGTCGCCGTAGTAGATGATTGGTGTGCCCGGCATGGAAAACAGCAGGGTGTTGAGCAGCTCAATTTTTCGGCGGTTATTCGCAAGCAGCGGCCCAAGCCGCCGCCGGATGCCAAGGTTGATACGCGCGTGCGGATCGGTCGCGTAAACTCGATACATGTAGTCGCGCTCCTCGTCAGTGACCATTTCTAGCGTGAGCTCGTCATGGTTCCGTAGAAACATTGCCCACTGACAATTTTCCGGGATCCCGGGTGTTTGCTCCATAATGTCGATAATCGGAAACCGGTCCTCCATCTGGAGCGCCATGAACATGCGAGGCATAAGCGGGAAGTGAAAATTCATGTGCGCCTCGTCTCCGTTTCCAAAATATGCCGCCGCGTCTTCTGGCCACTGATTGGCCTCCGAAAGCAGCATGCGATTCGGGAACTTCGCGTCTATGTGAGCGCGAAGTTCACGCAGATATTTGTGCGTCTCGGGAAGATTTTCGCAATTCGTGTCTTCCCGTTCATAAAGATACGGAATCGCGTCGAGCCGAAGTCCGTCCACACCCATCGACAGCCAAAAATCGCAGACCTTCTTCACGGCATCGTGCACGGCTGGATTGTCGAAGTTCAGGTCCGGCTGATGCGAATAAAAGCGATGCCAGTAGTAGGCCTTCGCCAACGGGTCCCAAGCCCAGTTGGACGTCTCGAAATCCTTGAAAATGATTCGGGCGTCCTTGTATTTTTCCGGCGTCTCGCTCCAGACATAAAAGTCTTTGTAAGCGAGGTCATCGTCGCTGTAGCCGGGATCGGTGACTAAGCTCGCTCTTGCTCTGCCGCGCTCATCGCCTGCGGCTGAAGGCCCGTAGCGCGCAACAGCACGGCGCGATTTTTGGAACCACGGATTCTGATCGGACGTGTGATTGATCACCAGTTCGGTGATCACGCGCAGGTTTCGAACATGCGCAGCGTCGAGAAACGCTCGGAAATCATTGAGCGTCCCAAAATTCGGATTTACATCAAAGTAATCGGCAATGTCGTAGCCGTCGTCGCGCATCGGAGACGGATAAAACGGCAGCAACCAAATCGCGGTGACGCCAAGTTCCTGGAGATAATCCAGTTTTTCCATGAGCCCGCGAAAGTCGCCCATGCCGTCGCCATCACTGTCGCAAAAAGTTTTAACGTGCAGCTCGTAGATGATGGCGTCTTTGAACCAAAGCGGATCGACAGATGTATTGGTATCCCGCTGTGCCATGGACTAACTCTTGACGCACGCAACGTGCTGCGCAATTGATCGATTTGCATCTTTCGAAAGCAATGCGTTCGTTGAGCTTAACCTACCCGATTACCGTATCAGTACTCGGTGAGCTTTATTGACGGCCGTTTTTATCACTCATGGAACCTTCGGAACTAACTTCTTCTACCAAAGGCAAACCAAAGAAACGTGGTCGAATGGCAGCACACACCATCGCTCCGCCACTTGAACCCGGAGCGCCGAGTGACTTCGACTTGATGAAGGGCATCCAAGCCGGCGATGCAGATGCGCTCTCTCAGCTCTACGATCGCTATAACGGCATTCTTAAAGCGCTGATCCTGCGAGTCATTCACAACGAGGCCGAGGCCGACGATCTCTTGCAGGAGATTTTCATGGAGATCTGGAACCAGGCTAAAAACTTTTCCGAGCAAAAGGGCAAACCGCTTGGCTGGATGGTGACACTCGCGCGACGACGAGCCATCGATGGCCTGCGCAAGAAACAGGCTTACGCGCGTGCAGAGGAACGCCTGCAAAACGAAACCGAACAGCAGCCAGACGCATGGGTGCACAACGCCACCGAAGAAGAAATTGTGCTGGGCGATACGCGCGTGCTGATACGCAAGGTGATCAGCAGCCTGCCACCGGCCCAGCAACAGGCAATCGACCTCGCATTTTTCAGAGGCATGAGCCAGCGCGAAATCGCAGCGAAAACGAATACACCACTGGGCACCGTAAAGACGCGGCTTGAATTGGGCCTGAAAAAAATATATGACGGCCTCAAGGACCTGAAAGATGAACTTTGAGCAATTTCAAAATCAGTCCCGGCTTTACGTGATCGGCGCACTGGACCCGGAAGAGCTCGAGGAGTTCGAGCAAGCACGGGAGAAATTCGGCAAAAAAGCCGAAGACTTCATCAGCAAATGCTATGCGTTGCACGAAGCATTCGCGCTGAGCCTGCGCCCAGCGAAGTCGTCCGATACGATCAAGGAACGGCTCATGGCTATGGTAAAGGCCAAGAAGCAATCCTGATTGCTGCCTTTCTCCTACTCAGCAGTCCAGCTCGCGTAGGATGAATTCCTGCAGAAAGCCGTAGAAGTTTACCTGGAACAAGCTCAGGTCGCGGCGGGATCCAATCGGTGAGCGAAGATGGTCGCTCAGCTCCAGCTCGGTGAAGTCGTTTTTTGCGGCGATGACTAGCCGGGCTTGATTCAGCGCGTTCAACCATGCGTCACCATGTTTGACCGGAATGCGCAGAGTGCGGTTTGCGAGACTTTTTTCGTTTCCGTTTAGTTGCTCCAGATCGGACCCAACGGTCTCGGTCGCTGTCTGAAATAGACGGCGCAATTCAGGTTCGACATACATTTTCCACTCAGCGCACAGTTCGGTCTCTTTTCCGTTTATCGGGAGGCTGAAGATACGTTGTTCAGCGACCGGCACGCCTTCCGTGTTGGTACTTGCGGGAATCTGTCGAAGCAGTTCGGCAAGAAACGGATCAAGTTCGGAGATTTCGATTTGGTTCTTGCGCCGGCGAATCTCCATGATCACGAAACCTTCTCAATCGTGGCGAGTAGAAGGTAACCGTGCAGCTGTTGCACATAAAGTTCGGCTCGCTCCCGCATGCCGCTCCATAAAATCGAACGTCCTTTTTGATGCACTTCCAACATGTGCCTCTCCGCTTTGTCGCGCGGATAACCGAAGACACGCTGAAAAACCATCGTTACATAGCTCATCAAATTTACCGGGTCGTTGTGAACCACCACCTGCCACGGCAGATCGAGCGCCTCTTCTCCACGCGTTTCTTCTTCAATCGTCGGCGCACCGGTAGTGGACGGCCCCGCACTCTTTGGACGCGGAACTCCGGGAGATCGAGGCACGACCACTTCTGCTGCAAGTGGCTCCGCGCTCATTAAAAAATGCTAACATACGCAGCGGTCAGTTCAAACCTGTAGCAGCGGTCGGGGCCTGATCGATTGTGCAGGCAGCGAGATGGCTCGGCGTTCACGAAGCGGCGCCGCTACAGACCGTAAGAATCCTCTCCTGCGCGTCTTTCATGTTGTGTGCTTCGCTCGGGGTCTGATCGTCGAAACCGTGCAGATGTAGAAGCCCATGCACGATGTACAGCTTCAACTCGCGTAGGAGCGAATTTTCAAAAGCTTGCGCATGGCGTCGCGCGGTGTCGACACTGATAAAAAGTTCGCCGTGTTGAAACGTCATAACGTCAGTCGGCCCCGATTGTCCGAGAAACTTCTGATGCAAAAGCGCCATCCGCCGATCTGAAATCAACCAAATGAATATTTCACTCAGCTTGCGCAAGTCAGTTTGCTGTGGTTGATGCAATTGCAAAGAATGTTGCAGGGCCTGGCCTGCGAAATTTTCGAGTTCGGCAACATTGAGTGAGATTTTTCGCTGCCGATTGTGCACGGCGATTTTCGGAATTGTCATTTTGGAGAGACTCGAAGAATCTCCATCGTCGCTGCTGCGCGAACGAAAAAATAATCGAAGATGTTTCGCTTCGCTCAACATGATATTGCTTTTCACGCTGGCGGCCTCTGTTCCGACTGAAAATTCCGCGTAATCAAACGTGCGCCTTTGTCGAAGGTCAAATAGGCCCACGCCCATTGAAGAAGTACGAGCAGCCGATTTCGGAACCCGACAAGGAAGATGATGTGCACGAATAACCATGTCAGCCACGCGGGAAGCCGGCTGAGATGAAAAAATTTTAGATCCGCTACGGCCTTATTGCGTCCGATCGTAGCCATGCTTCCCTTGTCGAAATACCGAAAAGGCTTCGGCTTTTCGCCGCGGATCATTCGCAGAACATTGCGAGCTGCGTGTCTCCCTTGTTGCATCGCTACGGGCGAGACTCCAGGCAACGGCTCGCCAGTCTGATGCGAAAAGTTTGCCAGATCACCAATCACCTGGACTTCCGGATGTCCAGGAACGGTAAGATCGTCGTTCACAATAACTCGGCCGACGCGGTCAACCGGTGCACCGAGCGTTTTCCCGACGAACGAAGCAAGATTGCCGGCCGCCCAGATTTTCACCCGGCACGGAATAAATTCGCCGTCCACTTGTACACCTTCCTCGGTAATATTCGTCGCGCGTGCGTTCGTGCGCACTTCTACGCCGAGTTCGAGCAACTGTTTTCGCGCGCTCTCGGACAAGTCTGGTGGATACGCGGCGAGCAGCCGCGGCGCGCCTTCGATGAGAATCACGCGTGCCTGTGACGGATCGATGTGACGAAAGTCTTTGGCGAGCGTGTAGCGCGATATTTCGGCGATCGCACCAGCCATCTCAACACCAGTCGGACCACCGCCGATGATCACGAACGTCATTGCCGCATTGCGGGCCGCTTCGTCTTCAATTTTTTCCGCGTATTCGAATGCTAAAAGAATCCGCCGGCGTAGCTCAACCGCGTCTTCAAGACTCTTTAATCCCGGGGCAAGTCTTTCCCAATCGTCATGCCCGAAGTAGGAGTGCCGCGCGCCAGTCGCGAGGATGAGATAGTCATAGTCGAATACGCGATCTTTCGTTATTACTTTTCTGGCTTTGAGATCGACAGACTCTACCTCCGCGAGGATGACTTCGACGTTGTTGCATTTGCTTAAGATTGCCCGGACCGGGCCGGCAATGTCGGCGGGCGAGAGCGCCGCCGTTGCCACCTGATAGAGTAAAGGCTGAAAAAGGTGGTAATTTGTGCGGTCGATTAGCGTTAGACGCACATCTTCGCAGGCAAGCTTCTTCGCTGCCTCAAGGCCGCCAAAGCCTGCACCGACAATGATCACCTGCGGCTGTTTCGGTGCTGGAGATTGCATCCAACAAATTGTACGATGTTTGACTCGCCAGCGCCAGCGAGGCCTATTCGATCGTCAGACCAAGGCCCCTACAACAAAGCGTTTGTCATTGCGTCTGACCGAATTAACTTTCCCGCCTTATGCCGAAGCCTATTGCACGCAGTAAAACGCGCAAAGCAGTGGCGAAACGCTTCAAGATCACTGCCACTGGCAAGGTCTTGAGGGCGCGTTCCTCGCGGCGCCATTTGTTGTCGTCGAAAAGCGCGAAGCGCAAACGCCGGCTGGCCAAAGCAGCGCGCGTGGACAATACAGACGTGGCGCGAGTAAAGGCGAATCTTCCTTTCGGCTGACGGACTGCAGGTTAGTAACGAAAGTCCGGCGCAGCGATGTCGCCCGGTGCTCTTTGTGTTCGGATTGTCGTCGTGCTTATGGTCGTCCCGCCGTACCACTGCCGGGCCGCTTCTAGCGAATCAGGCCCAGGTTCGGGGCTGTAAAGATCACGCCGATTTACCAGAGTTGTGCACGATGTCGCGGCAACCAAAACAAAAGCAACCAAGAGAAACGCGAGTAGTTTCACGCGCTCGATGCAAACAGAAGCGCGATACATTGTCAATGCGCTGATGCGTTACAGAACTGCGCAGACAATCGTATCGACATGGTGCTGCGTTTTCAGTTGCGCATCTCTTTGGGGCGAGGAAATTTCTCCTCCGTCAGGGGCTATGGATTGAGGACTTACGAATCCCGCCAGGGCAGGAATGCAGCAACGGTAGTATGATCCTCTTTGCCGTAGTTCTCTGGCGGGCTTCTTTTTTGATGAGCAGCAGCGTCACTCCTGCCCGGATCCCAGTGATTGGCAATGAAACTTCTCAAGATCAAAACGGCGCGCTTCACCCAGATAGTCGAAAAGTGCGGTAAGCCGCAGGTTTACACACTGTGGCAGAAGCCGTCCGCTGACCGCCACCTCCAGGCGCAAATCAAGAAAACTCGTTTGATGACAATCCTGAAGAGCGAAAGCGGAACCGATTGTGGGATAGTGGGCTTTAAGGAAAGCAAGGAAGCGCGATATCTAATCTTTCCAAAATCGCTGAAGCGCTTTGCCGAAAAGCGCATTATCGGAATTGATTGGATGCTTGTGCGTGAGTAGCGCTCTTCGGGGCTGCTGCCTCAAAAAAGCGTCCCTCGGGAATTAGATTTTACCTTTTATCCAGGAGGCCATGCCAATGCGCGCTTACCGAGTAAATGCACGTGCAGATGCGGCACGCTTTCACCTGCATCAGGTCCGCAATTGATCACGACTCGATACCCACTGGAAAGCTCCAACTCCTTCGCCACGTCGCGCGCGACCAGAAGCAGTTTACCGAGCAATGCAGCGTCCGCATCGGTCGCGTCCGCGAGACGCGAAACGGGTTTCTTCGGCACGATCAGAACATGCACTGGCGCCTGGGGATCAACGTCGTGAAACGCAATGGCGTCCTCGTCTTCCCAAATGATTTTGGCCGGAATTTGGCGACCGATTATTTTCTCAAAGATCGTCATCAGCTCTAGCGTTTCATTAGCGGAGCGAACAATCAAGCCGTGCCCGATTGGTAGCGAACGCCAGCTTTTCGCGGACGAAGCAGACAATTTCCTCGCGCAATGCGTCGCAGGCGCGTGTCCATGTTTTCGTGCCGCGGAGATGCTTTACACAGAGTTGCAGCGTCGAAAGGCGAAGGTTGTCAGCGCCGGCATCAATCAACGCCTCGATTCGTTTTTCCAATAAACCGAAAAACGCAAGCTCGTAGCCTGCACCAGCACAATAAGCAATTTCTACTAATGAAAGAGAAACGGGCGGCGGTGCGGGCGTAAAGTGCCGACAAATCTCTTTGTATCCAATCGCCTCTAACACGTCGCGCACCGTTTGCGAGAGCTGGTTGAAAGCGACCACGTTTTCGTCATTTCGCAGGTGCAGATAAAACGCAATGCTTTCGGTCACGTGTTCGGTGAGCCACCAGCCGGGGTAACCCGCTTCGTTAGCGGCCCGCGTGAGGGCAGCGTGAAGCCAGTCACGATTAAACTCGAAAAGCTGTCCGGAGGTTGTCCGAAGGTATGGAAATTCTTCCTTAAACGCGACCATGATTTTTTATTGCGTGCTCGCGGGAACGGCGAGCGATGTTCACGTTCGCGCTCTCTTTCATTGTTTCAGGAGGAAACAATTCGCGCTGTAGCGCATTTGATTTGATTCGGCGTCCCAATGTGTGGATGGCATCCACGAATTGGTCGACATCCTGAAAGCGCTGGTAAACCGAGGCGTAGCGCAAGTAAGCGACCTCATCGATTTCGCGCAGCTTTTCGAGCACTCGCGCTCCGATGAGCGAGGAGGAAACTTCGCGTCCGCTGGTCTCCAGTTCGTGCACAATGTGGTCCACCATGTCCTCCAACGTAAGCAAACTCGTCGAACGCTTTTCGAAGGCTTTGGCGATGCTGGCAGCAAGTTTGCGACGATCGAACGGCTCGTGTGTTCTGTTGGCTTTGATGACGCGCAGATCCGAACGTTCGACCTCCTCGTACGTGGTGTAACGGTATTTGCATTTTAGACACTGGCGGCGACGACGGATGCTGGAACCGTCGCGCGATTGACGGGAATCGATGACTTTGTCGTCACGCGACCCGCATTTGGGGCAACGCATAGTGTCTGGGGCTAATTACCACACTATAAATTGTGGCGTCAATGTTTTCGTTTCAATTTACGACGAAAAAGCACTGAAGGCTGAACCAACTAACAATGCTGGGCATTCAATTCCAAGTTGGATGTTTGATGCCGATGAGATAGCGGTAGCGCCAGCAATTTAGACTAGGCCGATGCAGAATTCCAAAACACCTACAGCAACCTACGGCCCCTGGTTGGTTGCCCTTGGCGCTGCGCTGTGGGGAACAGAAAGCGCGTGGCGCATCCCGTTAAACGAATTGTTCGATGCAAAAGTAATCGTTTTTTGGGAACACGTTTTCATCCTCATCATGTTCCTGCCGATTCTAATCTCGCGACTGGATGAAATCCCGAGAGTGCGCCCACGCACATGGGCCTTCTTGATTTTCTCGGGGTTCGCCGGTTCTGCGGTGGGCACGATTTTTTTCACACTGGCGCTGAAGTACGGCAATCCAACGGTGGTAAATGTGGTGCTGAACATTCAGCCCGTTATCTCAACGCTCGGCGCGTTTTTGCTTTTCGGTGATCGCCTCGCTCGCCGATTCTTCCTTTACGCTGGGATCGCAATTGTCGCAGGCGTGTTTGTGTCGGTTGCGTATCCGACGCAGATCGGAGTTTCATTTGAGCTCGCGGGCCTGAACGTGGGCACGGGGTACGCGCTGATCTGCGCATTATTTTGGGGTCTTTCCACCGTCGCCGGACGCGGTGTGATGGTTGGCATGTCACTGCGACTCGCTTCCAGCCTGCGCATTCTCATCGGACTCGCTTGCATGACGGTTATTCTTTTGGCCTACGGAAAACTGAACGGCGCGGCGCTCTGGCCGGAAGCCGCGCAGGCGCATGCGAGGAAGGCCATCGTGTTGTTGCTTTTTCTGGCGTCGATCTCAGGCGGCGTTCCGCTCCTGTTTTATTTTCAGGGACTGCATCTCACGCGCGCATCCACAGCGGGTTACTTTGAAATGATGCAAACGCTTGCTGCAGTCTGCATCACCTGGGGTTTCTTCCACGCCAATCTTCACGCGCATCAGGTAATCGCAGCTATCGTTCTGATTGCTGCGGTAGCGATGGTGCACCATATCCAACAACAGGTCGAACGTGATTAACTGATCGCGCTGAAATGAAACTTGTCCGCTGGCTCGTGATCCTCTGCGTTGCCCTTCTGCTGGTTTACGGCGCGTCGCCTTACTTTTCCTTTTGGCGATTCACGAACGCCGTTCGATCTCGCGATGCCGCCGCAATCAGTGCGCGCGTTGATTTTCCTGCAGTGCGAGCTTCCCTGAAAAGGCAACTGGTGGCGCGTTTCGCTAAGCAGACCGGCAGTCACAAGCGCTGGAGTAATCTCGGGCCAACGCTCATCGATGCGATCATAGATGCTTACGTGACACCTGAGGGAATCGCGGCATTGCTTTCAAATCCCGAAGCGCTGAAGAACCTGAAAGCCCCGCGAGAGTTCCATTTCCAACTCGTTAAAAACGAAGATTTATCCAAAGTGAAATACGCGTTCTTCACGGGGCCACGCAGTTTTGTCGTCGATCGTGATGGAATCAAGCTTCGGTTCCATTTCACAGGCTCAGCCTGGCAGCTTTATGACGTCGACCTTGGTTTAATAGATGCGAAGCATTGATTTTTCACATCGGATTGCGGAACGACTCGCTCGGACCGACGAGATTTTTACACGAGGCTAAACTCGCGCGATAGCTTTGGCAGCACTCCGAATTTCGAGCAAAGATCCGCAAAAGTCTGCAACGCTTGCTTTTCCAGAGTTCCAAAGCCGAATCGGAGATGTTTGTTGTAATAACGATCGAGGAATTCCTGCGTCAGTTCCTGTTTGCTATCAGCGGCATCCGCCACACCCTCTGCCACGACGACTTGGATTTCGGAAACATTTTCATCCCGTAATGCGCGTAAGCGTTGAGCAATCGACTTTGCATCTGGGACTTCTGGCCGGATCAGCCAAAGTGCGTAAACAAAGGGAAGGCCGGTAAGTTTCTTCCATTCCTCACCAAGATCCCAGAACCGAAATTCACCGGAGTGATCTTGTCGGAAGCGAATCGCTTGATCGCCGATGATGAGACGCGCACGATGTGACCCTGTGCTCTCGGGAGTATGGCTGGTCAGACGAGGGGTCAATTCAAGCTCCGCTAGAAGACAACGTAAGAGATTGGCCGCAGTTTCAGATGCCGGATCAAGTTCGATTTCCTTGATGTTAGAGAACTCGCCACGGTACGCGACCACCACGCTGTAAACGGGGCCGTCGGATGACATGGAAACGTCATCAACAATGCGATAGATGGGATTGCGCAGAAATTCGAAGCTGGAAACAAGCGCGACGTCGAGCTGGCCTTTCGCGAGTCGCTGACACAAAGCGAACGGATGGTCGAACTCAACATTGCCCGGCCACCCTCGAATGAGCGGACGAGCGTTCAAATACTTAACGCAACCGACGCGGACAGATTTCAACGAAACCAATGTTTGTAGGGCGTTTCTGTGAAACGCCAAGACAATCACGCGTCTGACACAGATGCGGCTACAATTCGGGCACGGTCATTTACGCGCAGGCGAGCTCCGCATGCGGCGATGTCATTTGTTTTGCAATCTTTGAACCCGCCGAAATATGCCGGTAATGACTGTCGCGCTGGACAGGGTCTCGACCAGCTTCGCGAATCGCATGTTCAAGCGCGGCGATAGTTTGCTGCTGCGGCGTCGTCGCGCCAGCCATGTGGAAAATTTTCTCTTCGAGAATCGTCCCGTGGAGATCGTCCACGCCGTAACTCAACGAGACCTGTGCGAGAGGCAATCCAAGGCTGACCCAATACGCCGTCAGGTGATCGATGTTGTCGAGGTAAATGCGGCTCACGGCGAGATTGCGTAGTTGCTCGAATGCCGAGGCGCGCTTGATGTCGGACAGCATGCTGTGGGATTGGGTTGGCTCGAAGGCAAAGGGAACAAACCCAGTGAACCCGCCGGTCTCATCCTGTAGTTGCCGCAGTTGACGCAAATGATCAACCCGATGAGCAAGCGTTTCGATATGTCCATAAAGCATCGTGCAGGTGCTGCGGCCGCCCATCGAATGCCAGGTGCGATGCACGTCCAGCCATTCGGCAGCGGTTTCTTTGCCGCGACAGATTTGATCGCGCACAGTCGGATCGAAAACCTCGGCACCACCGCCGGTGATCGAACCAAGCCCCACTTCGCGAAGAATTTCCAGCGTGTTGCGAATCGGCATCTTGAAAACTCGCTGGGCCAAATGGCGGACTTCGATGGCAGTAAACGCTTTGATATGCAGCTGGGGATCGAGCGCCCGGAGTCTTTTCAAGAGATCGAGGTACCACTCTTTTTTCAAAGTCGGATGCAACCCGCCGACCATGTGCACCTCGGTGACCCCGAGAGGGAGCGCATCCGTTACCGCCTTAACGATTTCATCAATTGCGTATTCGAATGCGTGGGCGTCGCGTTTCTTGGCGGCAAATGCGCAGAACTGACACGATAAGATACAGACGTTTGAGTAGTTGATGTACCGATTATGAATATAGGTGGCGTAATTGCCGTTCTTCCGCTCTCGCACCACGCTGGCGATTATTCCAAGGGCGTTAAGATCATTTGTTCCATAAAGCGTCAGAGCCTCGCCTTCGGAAATCCGCTGCTGCGCCTCGACCTTTTCCCCGATCGGTCGGAGTTCTTTCGGAATCAGTTGGTAGTTCATCGGCAGCCTCTGCTTAATCGCGCGTGAAGCATGCACAGATGGCTAGCGGGTTGCAACAAAAACGATGGCCACGAGGATTGTGGACGACCTAGCGGCATTTTCTGGCAAGTTTTGTCGTGTGCCAACGTCTAAATCACGATGTCTCAGAATGATCCAGGAAACCAGGGTAGATCGCAAGAAGATGCCGATGACGTGCGGTTAATGCAGTTGGTTGGCCGCGGCGATACTCGGGCATTTGAGCAGCTCATCGAGAAGCATCAGACGTTGGTGGCGGGCACGGTCGCACGCATGCTCGGCAGCAGTTCTGATGTGGAAGACATCGCGCAGCAAGTTTTTATCCGGGTTTGGAAAAGCGCACGCCGATATGTTCCACGCGCCAAGTTTACGACGTGGCTGTTGAAAATTACACGCAACCTGGTGTTTAACGAGATGCGTCGCACAAAGCGTCGCCCTCACGTCCCGCTGCAATCACAACCCGGCGTAGAGGATCCTCCTTTAAAGGATGAGACTAATCTCGCGCCGGACGCGTCCCTTTTGGAATCGGAACTGCAGCAATCGATCGAGGAAGCAATCCAGCGGCTCCCGGAAACCCAGCGGATGGCGCTGGTGCTGCGCCGATATGAGCAGTTGAGCTACGAACAAATCGCAGTGGTACTCGATCTTTCCGTGCCGGCGGTAAAAAGCGTACTTTTTCGCGCTCGGACCGAGCTCCGTTCCCGGCTCAGCAAATATCTCGATTAATCCGCCAATCGAGTCTCATCGCTGTTCCTCGTCTTCAAGGACTCGACCTCGGACGCGGCGTGTTTCGGTGTGATGGGTCAAGACATGCACGCGTCCATCGCTCCCGCGGAAAAATGCGCTCAAAACCCAGCTGACGAAGCTGATCACAATCGCGCCCCAGAATGCAGTCCAGAAGCTGTCGACATGAAACCCGGCAACGACACTAGGCACCAGAAGCAGCAAGAGTCCGTTTAAAACCAGAATGAACAAGCCGAGCGTAAGAAGAATGACCGGTGCGCTAAGAATCAACAGAATCGGGCGGACAAAAGCATTGAGAACACCCAGTAAAAGTGACGCCCCGATGAGCGCGGCGATCGTGTCATAACGGATGCCGCGGATGATGGATGAGGCGACCATCACAGCAACCGTCGTCGCAGCCCAGCGGAAAACGAATTGCTTCATCTCTCCTACAATTTACCCGATCTAATAAAGAGGGCGAGAAAGCACTTGCGAACGAGCCGATGAACGATAACGAGTTGAAGTCTTAACACTGAACACCTGTGCCAAAAAAACCGAAAACTGCCGACAACATAAATCGACCCTCGCCGGAGTCCGGCGCGCCATCTGCCACAAAAAAAATCGGTAAACGCCAGACGTCACCGCGCGCAATCACGGCGAAAAAGCCGCGCAAGCCGAGCGGGACAAAGAATTCGAGTAAGCAAACTGCACACATTTCAGAATCTCCACCGGCCACCGTGATTCCCATGCCGCAGGAGCCTTCAGAGGATGCCGTTCGCCTTCGAGCCTATTTCATTTCGGAACGCCGGCGCAGATTTGCTTTGCCTGGCGACACAGAGTCGGACTGGCTTGAAGCGAAGCGCCAGCTGCTGGCCGAGGCGCGTCGCTGAGCGCTGTCATGGACAACGCGACACGCAGTGGCGGGAGCAGCGGTCAATCCACCGACTCCAACACGATTGCCGATCTTCGAGAAGCATTGCGTGAACGCCTCTCCATCATCGGAGATGAGGAAAGCCGCCGCGATCACGCAACGCACATCAACCGGTTGCGCGCCGTCTCAGAAAACATCGATCAACTGCAAGCGTCGCTTCCACCGTCAATCGATCCGCGGTTGAAGCATTATCTCGATCGCAAAAGCTACGACAAGGCGCTGCAACTCTTGGAAAATTCGTAGCCGCGCTCACGAAAGCGAGCTCCGTTCAGTCCTACTCCCGTCTTACTCGTCAACAGAAAACGAACCACAAACGGTCTAATCAAGCGCCCATTCCGCTTTCCTGTTGATTCAGCAAGCGCGCACCGTGTCGCAGTTTTTCGATCGCCTCTCGGTAACTCACTGGCTGCATCGCCGCGAAACCGTGGAAACCGCGCAGCGGAATCACTCGGTCGTGCTCGCCATCGCCCGTGTGCAGCCAGAGTGCCTCAAAATTCAGCGCTGGCGCTTGGAGTAATCGCAACTCGAACTGCCGCTCACCAGCGGGCAGCGCCGCGACGGCTTCCAGCGCGCGCGGCAAGAGTTGCAAGTAAGTCCCCGAGGCTGACATCTGGCGCACCTTTTTCTCCTCGTTCGCTACGTCGTAAAATGCCCGCGGTGTCTCGCGCTCAAATTCGATGACGCGCACGCCTGTTTGTGCTGCGCGCGGATCACCTTCACGCAGCGCTTCCAATCCTAGCGTGAATACTGGATGCGCGAGTCCGAGCGAGCGTCCCTTCGTGTTCTCGATCTGTTCCACCGGCAACCCTTCTTTTACTCCCAGCAACGGCCGCTGCTCCCAGATGTGCCGTAGAATTTCCTGATCCACAAGCATCGGAAGGATAAACATAAAATCGATGTGGCTTTTGGTGAAATCAGTGTCCGTCCATGTGCCGGTGCCTTGATAGTTGTTGCTGAAATCAGAAACCGTCAGGTGCGACTTTCCATAAATCGGATCGTCGACGTCGAAGTAGTTATCACCAAACAGCCCTGCCGTGTAACCATAAATCACGCAGAAATGCCCGCCACCACCACTCCACCCGATTCGCGCGCCCACCGGGCGTCCCGCATCGATCTCAGCCTTCACAGCCGCGAAATCGACTGGGCCTGTCACGCTCATAAAATTCTGCGTCCGCTGCAACGCCTTCGCCAGCCACCAGCTCACGTTGCAGTCATCCGGCACCGGCACATCGCAACAGGTTGTCAGGCTCAACTCCGCGCAAGCGATGTTGCACTGCGACCAGCGGCTGAGAAACCAATAGTAGTGCGATACACTCCGCGCCGTCGCCGCCCAGCACCAATTCGACTGCGTCTGCGCCTGCATGTTGAAACCCAGGCTCCGCGAGAAAAAAAGCCAGTTGTGAAAATCAATCCTCCGCTGCAAAGCGGAATAAGGCTGAGAAGTAGCTTGGATGAGATCAGATAAGTTCATGGCCGAGTCGATTTCGTGGTTATCGAAATGAGCCAGCTCTAGAACGCCGTCAAGGGGAGGTTAGTCCCAACAAACGTAAACACGATCCGGTGACCGTTACCTGCGCCCCGGTGGAATGTGCCTGTCGCATGGTGCGCTTTGCGCTTTAAAGAAGAGAGAGGCTTCATCGACTGGTTAGATCTCATTGATGATGACCGCAGAGTGACGTTGCCGCGCGTGTCGAAAATGAGTTCTCCGCTGGCAGTTTGCATCGTAAACAGTGGTTATGTCGGTGGAGATTCGGGGCGAATGAGCTGAAGCACCAGTTGATAACGTTGCGCAAGAGCCATATCAGAATCGCCGACTAACCAGCGCCGTGAAGGACCTCAATAGCAGTCGCGCGAGCCATAACATGATATTCCGTCGGAACTTTTACTCGCTCTGACGTCTTTGAGTAGCGAGATAGCGCAGCCAAGATTCTGTGACCGAGTATGATCTGTTCCTCGAGAGCAGCTGATTCTTTGGCACTCAAAAGACAGCGTGCGGTCGGTTGGTCTGCGAAAGCCGAATTACAGCAATCAGCAGAACCAAGGAGAGCTGGCGCATGAGGTCTAACGAGATAGAGATAAGCCACGGCGGGGTTATTAGAATTCCTCCACTTGGGTTCATGGCGTGAACACATCAGCCGCACCGGCGAAATCCAGCCTAACGAGACTTAGATGAAACGTTCGTCTATATCCTGCAAATGCTCCGGATAAAAGGAGCGCATTCCACCGCGCTTTACCGCGAATACAGCTCGACGACTAGCTGTTCGTTGACTATCGGCTGGATTTCTTCCTTGGACGGGATGCGCGCGACTTTGCCGCTGAGGCCGTCGCGATCGACTGTGAGCCAGTCCGGCACGGGAGCGATTTGCGTGAGATCAAGATTGCGCAGCACGAGTTGCCGCGACTTCGGCTTGTCCTTGATGGTAACTGCGTCACCTGCTTTCACATTGTATGAAGCGACGTTGACGCCACGCCCGTTCACGAGCACGTGCCCATGGGACACGAGTTGGCGCGCGCCACTGCGTGTGTTGGCAAAGCCGAGCCGGTAAACAACGTTATCGAGTCGCGTTTCCAATAACTGGAGAAGCGTTTCACCAGTTACACCACGCTTGCGTAACGCACGCTGGAAAATGCGCCGGAATTGTCGCTCGAGCAGTCCGTATTGGTAACGCAGCTTCTGCTTTTCGCCGAGGGCAATTGCATAATCCGATTGCTTGCGACGGGAGCCCCGTGGGCCGTGGATACCTGGCGGGTAGTTTTTCCGTTCGAGTGCCTTCGACGAACCGAAGAGGGGGACACCGTAACGTCGGCTTACTTTTGTTTTTGGTCCTGTATATCTGGCCATGGGGTTCGTTAAATCGTTGAAAGGTTGAAGCGTTGAAGCGTTTTCATCAGACGCGGCGCTGCTTTGGTGGGCGACAACCGTTGTGCGGCACCGGCGTAACGTCGCGAATCACCGTGAGATCGAGCCCGATCGCCTGTAAAGCGCGCACGGCGGATTCGCGTCCTGCTCCCGGTCCTTTGACCAACACTTCGACCTCTTTGAGTCCATGACCCATCGCCTGGCGCGACGCATCCTGAGCCACCATTTGTGCAGCATAAGCGGTGCTTTTGCGCGAACCTTTGAAACCGACCTTGCCGGCGCTTGACCATCCGATCACGTTGCCTTTCAGATCAGTGATCGTCACGATCGTGTTGTTGAACGTGGCGAGCACATGCGCAACACCTGAATGAACGTTCTTACTCCCTTTGGCTTTGACGATCTTCGGCTTGTCGACCTCTTCGCTTGAGAGCGAAAGACTTTCAGACGCTCCGGCTGCAGGAGCTGGTTGTTCTTTCTTTGGCTTTGCTGTTTTCTTTGCCGTCGAACTTTTAGGCGCTGCTTCTTTTGGAGCGGCCTCTTTGGCAGCTGGTTGCTTTTCACCAGCATCGCCTTTTTTCGTTTCGTCCGAATTTGCGGGAGTAGTCTCTTCAGCCATGTGAGTCGATGGTTAAACTTTGCCGGCTTTGGCGTCTGGATTACGAATGACGCCCACCGTTTTGCGAGGTCCTTTACGTGTTCGCGCATTTGTCGAAGTGCGTTGACCGCGCACGGGCAGACCTTTGCGGTGACGGATGCCGCGATAAGAATTGATCGCCTGTAACCGTTTTAAATTGCCTTGAATGTCGCGGCGCAGATCACCCTCGATCTTAAGCTTGTTGTTCGTGATCGCGTGGATGATCTCATTCAACTGCTGCGGCGTTAGATCTTTCGCGCGGACGTTTGGGTCGATATTCGTCTGCTCGAGAATGCGCCTCGCAGTGCTAAAGCCGATTCCGTAGATGTAAGTCAGAGATACCTCGACGCGTTTGTCTGCTGGAATTTCAACTCCTAGTAATCTTGGCATAAATCAATACTTCACGACTGCAGTAATCAGCCCTGGCGTTGCTTATGTCGCGGATTCTTGCAGATCACGCGCACTACGTTCTTGCGCTTCACGATCCTGCAACTAGCACAAAGCCTTTTTACTGATGGTCGTACTTTCATAATTCCCGAAATCGAAAACCGCGGCCGCTCGCCGGGTTGTCTTGTTTGGCGGTAAATAATTCGCCCTTTCGACAAATCGTAAGGTGAGATGTTTACCATAACTTTGTCTCCTGGCAAGATCCGAATGAAATGCAGACGAATTTGCCGGAGATATATCCCAGCAAGCGGCCGTCACCCGGAATGTAGACCCGAAACATTATGTTAGGCAGCAACTCGACGACGGTGCCCTCTACCTCAATTGCGTCTTCGCGCGCCATGTCAGAATCTCGGGCTCGTCCTTTGTAATCAGAACCGTGTGCTCGAAGTGGGCCGACGGCAGGTTATCCGCTGTGCATACTGTCCAGCCGTCATCGAGCAACCGGACATCGGACGTGCCAACGTTAATCATTGGCTCAATCGCGAGCGTCATCCCTGCTTTCAGTTTTGGTCCGCTACCGCGTTTGCCATAATTAGGGATTTGGGGTTCCTCATGCATTTTGCGGCCGACGCCATGCCCAACAAATTCGCGCACCACCGAAAAACCACATCGGCGCGCTTCATCCTCAATTTCCGCGCAGATGTCCCCAACGCGCCGGCCTTCATGCGCAGCGCTGATTGCACGTGCGAGCGCATTTTCAGTCGCACGCAGCAACTGGTCGGTGCGCTCCTCAATGATCCCAACCGGTATAGTCGTGGCGTTGTCACCAACCCAACCATCTTGAATAATACCGATATCGAGCTTCACGACGTCGCCATACTGAATGCGCCGCTGGCTTCCAATACCGTGGACCACCTCGTCGTTTAGAGAGATGCAAATGTACCCGGGAAAAACACGATGCCCCAGCCGATAACCTAGAAAGGCGCTTTTTACGCCCGCTTCGCTCATGAAGTCCGCAGCTGCCTGATCGACTTCCTTCGTTGCAATTCCGGGTCGGATCAGATCGCTAACTCGATGAAGGATGTCGCTAGCCGTGCGGCACGCCTGCCGCATTTTCTCTACTTCCTTTGCGTTCTTGATCGGAATCACTTCGCCGTTTTGTCCTCAATCAATCGGGAGATCTCGGCAAAGACCGCATCTCGGTCGCGATTGCCATCAATCCGATGCAAGATCGACATCTTTTTGTAGAAAGCTCCCAGCGGTTCGGTCTTTGTGTGGAACTCTTGCAGGCGTGTTTGCAATACACCCAAATCATCATCGTTGCGGCGCTCCAATCGGCCGTCGCAATATGGACATACGGGACGATTAGCGAACTGCGCGCTCGATGAACTCGTGGTAAAACCGCACTCCCCGCATTGAAGCCGGCCAGTGATGCGATCGCGCACAGTTTCTTCCGATACTTCCAACCAGATCGCCAGATCCAGCGCTGTGCGCAACTTCGTCAACATGGACATTAAACTTTCAGCCTGCGGCAATGTTCGGGGAAATCCGTCAAAAACGAATCCGTGGCCTCCGTGCAAGCGCAGCCAGTCCTCGATTAGTTCGATGATGATCTTGTCCGAGACCAGTCCGCCGCTGCGAAGCGCTTCAGCAGTCTCCTGCCCCAGCGGTGTCCCCAGATCGCGTTCACGGCGCAGAATCGCCCCTGGTGAAGTCACGGGAATTCCGAAGTGCCGCGTAATCATTTCCGCCTGGGTTCCTTTACCGGAACCGGGCGGACCGAGAAGAACAAGCCGCCTTTTCACCTATCGTCCATAAAGGAAGATCGCGACCCCGGCAATCACAAGTACGGCAATACCCACACCAAACCAGATGAGCGTACCACTACCCACCGCTTCGCCGCGCGCGTACGCAGCGCGATCAAACGAGCGCCCGCGGATTCGGCCCTTGCGCAAAAATCCGTCGTAGTGGCGTTGAATCAGGTGCGTCTCCACTTGACGCATCGTATCGAGCATGACGCCAACAATGATCAAGAGGCTGGTGCCGCCGAAAAACTGAGCCGTGATCACCGGCACGTTCAGCCATTGGCTGAGCAAGCTTGGGAAGACCGCGATTAGCGTTAAGAAGATTGCACCCGCAAAAGTCAGGCGCGTCATGGTGTAATCGAGGAAGTCCGCGGTCGGTTTTCCCGGTCTAACACCGGGGATGTAACCTCCGTATTTCTTCAGATCGTCCGCGATTTGGGTCGGTTGAAACTGCGTGGCGACCCAGAAGTAGCTGAAGAAGAAAATCATTGCAGCAAGAGCGAGATAATGCGGCCACCCAGTCGAAAGCGCTGCAGCAATGCGATTCGCAGTGGGACTGTTCTTGAAGCCGTAACTCACGATCGTCGCAGGGAACAAAAGCAGCGCCCAAGCAAAGATGATCGGCATCACGCCTGCATAATTTACTTTCAAAGGCATGTATTGGGTTTGGCCGCCGTACATTTTCCGTCCGACCACGCGTTTCGCGTACTGCACAGTGATTTTGCGGACGCCTTGCGTAATCGCTATCACTGCGGCGATGACAAAGATGAGGACCACGACAAGCAGCACCAACACCATCGGGTTCACCTGGCTCGCTCCCTGCCCCGATGGAACAAAAGTCTTCCAAGCCTGCACCAGCGCAGCGGGCAGCCGCGCCACAATCCCTATCGTGATGATGAGAGAAATGCCGTTCCCGATACCACGCTCGGTGATTTGATCACCTAACCACATCAAAACCAATGTACCGGTCGTTAGGGAGACCACCGTGACGATTCGGAATTTCCAACCAAGATCATCCACCAGCGGCACACCAAGTTGCCTGATTGTGTCAGTAATTCCGGGCAGCATCGTGTGGTACGACTCCGGGTGCTGAAAGGAGAGCGCCAGTAAATAACCTTGGAAAATGCATAGCACCAGTGTCGTGTACCGCGTCAACTGCATGATCTTCTGACGACCACCGTCTTCGCGCGCCAACCTGCCGAGTTGCGGAATCACTGCAGTTAGCAGCTGCATCATGATGGACGCGCTGATGTACGGCATGATCCCCAGAGAAAAAATAGCGCAGTTTTCCAGCGCGCCGCCACTGAACAAATTAAACAGCGCAGCCAGACCGCCTCCGGTGCGCTGGCTGAGCGAAGTGCGAAACCATTCTTGCAAAACGCCCTGATTCACACCCGGTGTCGTGATCGCAGCGCCCAAACGCACAATCACAATTACGGCCAGCGTAAACAGAATGCGCCGGCGCAGCTCCGGTATTTTGACGGTATTGAGGAACGCCGAAATCATTCGCTCTACTTCTTGCGCGATTTCGTTTTCTTAACCCGGCGCTTGGCTGTCGGGGTGGCGGCGTCTGGTTCCGCTTCAGACAAAGCAACATCTGCTTCGCTTTTTTCAACCCCGTGTCGTTTACGCAACGTGACCGTTCCGCCGGCCTTTTCAATTTTCTCGCGCGCCGTCGCACTGATTTTGTCGACTTGCACCTGCAGGTCGTGCTTCAGCTCGCCATCGCCGAGGATTTTGATGCCAACAAAATGCCCGCGGATGAGGTTCGATTCGCGTAAAAGTTTTTCATTTACCACTGTCCCGGACTCGAATGAATTGAGGTCACTCACGTTCACAACAGCGTAATGCTTGTGAAATGCAGCGTTGTTAAATCCGCGCTTCGGTAATCGTCGAATCAGCGGCATTTGTCCGCCTTCGAAGCCGAGGCGGAT